>NZ_KE384522.1:250710-410307 GCF_000426325.1 Streptomyces sp. CNS606 | reverse complement strand
GTCAGGACCTGGTGAAGAGGGTGGGCCTCCAGGAGGGCCTCGATCTGCGTCTCCAGCGCCCGGCGTTGTTCGTGAACTGCGGCGAGGGACTTCGCCAGGGACGGCACGATCACGTCCAGGGTGCCGGTGCCGGTGCCGGTGCCGGGGACGACGACGGTCTGCTCGTCCAGGGCGTGGAAGACGTCGTCGATGAGCCGGGTGGCCATGCGTGGGGCCTTGGGGCGGATGAGCTCGATGAGCTTGCTCCGGCCGGCTTTGCGCAGAGCCTGTGGGGAGCCGTAGCGCTCCAGGATCCAGGTGATGGCGGGGTGGTCCAGGCGGGGGCCGAGGACGCGTTCCAGCGACGGGTGGAACTGGGTGAGCAGGCCGCGGATGCGGTTGGAGGTGCGGGTGGCCTCGGCGGCCAGGTCCTGGTCGAAGCCGACCAGGAGGGTCAGCTCGGCCGTGGTCTCATCCCCCGCGTCCAGCGTGCGCAGGGTGTGGGGCATGGTGCGGGCGGCGTCGGCGATGACGGCGGCGTCCTTGGCGTCGGTCTTGGCCTCGCCGGGGTAGAGGTCGGCGATCCGGCGCATGGCCAGGCCGGGCAGGTAGGCGACCTGGCAGCCCGCGTACCGGGCCACGGTCAGGGGCAGGGCGCCGATGGAGGCGGGCTGGTCCACGATCACCAGGACGCTGCCGAACTTGGCCGTGAGCTTGTCGAGGACGGCCCGCAGTTTCGGTTCGCTATTCGGCAGGGGCTTGTCGAAGACCTTCTTCCCGGACGGGGTCAGGCCGTGGCCGTGATGGGCGGTCTTGCCCACGTCCAGGCCGAGGAAGACGCCCACTTCGTCGATGCTGGTCACCGTGCCCCCACATGTCGTCGATGGCATGCCGGCCTCGGGCTTCGGGGGCCGCACGCGCGCATCCACGTTATGCAGACCTATCGTCCGCAGACGACCTGGTGTTGCACCAGGTCAGGCGACGGCCGGTCCTCTTATCAGCGTCTCCGACGGCACCCCTCGGGCCCGGTGACACCACCCCCCAGGTCATATGAGCGACAGGGGGCAACAGTCATGCCGGGCCCGGAGGCCAACGGTCCCGTTGCAGGACCGCGAAGAAGATAACGGGGGGTGGCGTGCCGGGCTCAGTGCGGGCGGCCCGCGCCGGCGACGGCGGCGAGCATGCGCACCACGGCGTCGGTCATCGCCTCGCGGCCCTCGCGCAGATACGCGCGGGGGTCGACGCGCTCCGGCTCCGCCGCCAGGGCGGCCCGTACGGCCCCGGTCATGGCGATGTTGAGGGCGGTGCCGATGTTGACCTTGGCGATGCCGCCGGCGACCGCCCGGGCGAGCTCGGCGTCGGGCACGCCGGACGAGCCGTGCAGCACCAGCGGCACGTCGAGCGCCCGGTGCAGGGCGCCGAGCAGATCGTGGTCGAGCCGGGCGTCGCGGGTGGTCATGGCGTGCGAGCTGCCGACGGCGACGGCGAGCGCGTCCACGCCGGTGGCCTCGGTGAACCGGCGGGCCTCGTCCGGATCGGTACGCGCGCCCGGCGCGTGCGCGTCGAGCGGGCCGCGGCCGTCCTTGCCGCCGACCTCGCCGAGTTCGGCCTCCAGCCACAGGCCGTGCGCGTGCGCCCACGCGGCGGCCTCCCGGGTGGCGGCGACGTTCTGCTCGTACGGCAGGTGCGCGGCGTCGAACATGACCGACCCGAAGCCGCAGCCGGGCGCCTGCTCCAGCAGCGCGCGGTCCTTGACGTGGTCCAGGTGCAGTGCGAGCGGCGCCGTGCCCTGCCGGGCGCACTCCGCGGCGGCCGCCGCCAGCGGCCCGGGCCGGCCGCCGTGGAAACGCACGGCGTTCTCGCTGATCTGGAGGATCACCGGCAGGCCCGCGCGCTCGGCGCCGGCGACCACGGCCTCCACGTGCTCCAGCGTGATGACGTTGAAGGCGGCCACGGCCGCGCTGCGGGCGGCCGCCTCGGCGACCAGCGCTCCGGTGGGGACGAGGGGCACGGCGCTCAGCCGTCGGCGAGGATCACGGAGCGGGACAGATTGCGGGGCCGGTCCGGGTCCAGCCCGCGCTCCGCGGCGACCGCGGCGGCCAGCCGGTGCACGGAGACCAGCGAGGCCAGCGGGTCCAGCGTGTTCTCGATCCAGCGTGCGCCGGTCGCCGCGACCTGCTCGGGGAGCCCGGCGGGCGCCGGTCCGAACATCCAGGTGACGGTGGACCGGTCGGCGATGCTGATCGGTCCGTGCCGGTACTCCATGGCGGGATAGGACTCGGTCCAGGACCGGGTCGCCTCGCGCATCTTCAGCGCGGCCTCGTGGGCGAGCCCCACCGTCCAGCCGCTGCCGAGGAAGGTGAACTGCGAGGCTTGGGCGAGGCCTTCGGGGAGCGGCTCGGCCAGGGCCCGCCGGGCGTCCCGCTCCACTCCCGCGTCGTGCAGGCCGAGGCCCGCGCGCAGGAAGGTCAGCGCGCTGGTCGCGAACCGGGTCTGCACCACCGAGCGTTCGTCTGCGAAGTCCAGCACGGCGAGCGCGTCGGCGGCGGAGGCCACCGGGGTGCGCGGGTCGGCCGTGACGGCAAGCGTGCGCACCGCGCCGCGGAGTTCGGCGAGCAGGTCGAGCACCTCGGTGGTGGTGCCGGACCGGGTCAGGGCGACCACCTGGTCGTAGCGGCGGCCGCGCGGGAACTCGGAGGCCGCGAAGGCGTCGGTCTCCCCGAGCCCGTGGGACTCGCGCAGCGCTGCGTACGCCTGGGCCATGAACAGGGAGGTGCCGCAGCCGACCACGGCGACCCGCTCGCCGTTCACGGGAAGCAGGTCGCCGCGGGCCGCGGCCAGTGCGGCGGCACGGTCCCAGCACTCGGGCTGGTCGGCCGTCTCCGCTTCGAGGTGCGTCACGGACCCTCCTCGGCGTGAATCGTTTGACGTTTTCTGAGTGTTCCGCAGGCCATTCAAGCATATACGCGCACGGCGCCCCGATCGTGGCCGTGGGGCGCCGTGCGTGCCGTGGTGCCTGCGGGTCAGCCGCCGGACGGCTTGGCGGAGTCGGTTCCCGGATGCGGGGTCTTCCACTCGCCGCGGGTGAAGTCCGGGAAGGGGACCGTCGCGCCGTCGTGGCGCACCGAGTGGATGCTGAGCGCGAAGGGCGCGTTCCAGGCTGCGGCGTCGTAGACGTCCATGTCCGGCGCGAGGCCGAGCCGCATCGTCTGCGCGAGGCGGTACAGCATGAGGTAGTCCATGCCGCCGTGGCCTCCCGGCCCCGGTCCGACGTCCTTCCACAGCCAGTGGTCGTACTCGGCGTACCGTCCGAAGTCCTGCCACTCGTGGCCGCTCGCGTCGGGCTCCAGGTAGATGCGCTCCGGGTAGTCCTCGAAGGCGCCGCGGGTGCCTGCCAGGTAGTTGAGCCGGCTGTACGGGTGCGGGTTGGAGACGCCGTGCACGAGGTGGATCACCCGGCCGCGCTCGGTCTGCAGCAGGCTCATCGTCACGTCGCCGTTGACGTAGCGCTCGTCCCACTTCGGGTCGTCGCGCGGCACGTGCCGGTCGCGGTAGTCGGCCAGCCCCAGGGCGGGGGTGCTCATGGACGTCATGCGCACCAGCCGGTCGCCCCGGTTGATGTCCATGTAGGCGGCCACCGGTCCGAGCCCGTGCGTGGGGTAGAGGTCGCCGTCCCGCCGGGTGTGCCAGGCGCGGCGCCACTCGTCCTCGTAGTACGTGTCGGAGAACAGCAGTTCGCGCAGGTCGTGCAGGTAGGCGCCGGAGCCGTGCAGGAGTTCGCCGAACAGTCCCTCGTGCGCCATGCGCAGCACGCGCAGCTCGTTCTGCCCGTAGCAGCAGTTCTCGAGCTGGATGCAGTGCCGCCGGGTCTCCTCAGAGGTGTCCACCAGCCGCCACAGGTCGCGGATGCTGGTGGCGATCGGGCACTCCACGCCCACGTGCTTGCCGGCCCGCATCGCGGTGAGGGCCATCTCGGTGTGCCACTCCCAGGGCGTGACGACGTAGACGAAGTCGAGCTTCCGGTAGGCGCAGAGCTTCTCGTACGCGTCCTCGCCGGTCGTGAACGTGGCCGGTTCGGGCTGTCCGGCGTCGGTGACCGTCTTCACGGCCTCGGCGACCTTCTCCCGGTCCACGTCGCACAGCGCGGTGACCCGGACGCCCTCCAGCGCGAGGAACAGCGGGAGCATGGCCGCACCGCGGTTGCCCAGCCCGATGATGCCGACGCGCACCGTGCGGTGCCGGTCGAACGGCACGCCCATCATCGACCGGCCGCGCCGCTTCGGCCAGGTGCTCTCGTCGGCTCCGGGAATCCGCGGCCCCGTACGGTCGGCGGCCGCGGCGGTGCCGCCGCTCGCGCCGACCGCGGCCATTCCGGCTCCGGCGAGTGCCCCGGCGCGCAGCGCCGTTCTGCGGGACAGCCCGCCGACGTCTTCGGGTCCGGACATGCGAAGCCTCCTGACACGCGGCAAGGGTGCGATCGCGCAGCAGTTTCCGCCCGAATCTGCTCACAGGTCAAGGGTTGCGCGCGTTTTCGCGCAGCTACGTGCAACGCGTGCGGGTGGTGTGCGCGTGCGGGCCCGGAGGCAAGCGGAAGCCCCCCGGCCCTGCGGGGCCGGGGGGCTCGGGACGCCGTCCGCGGTCGGCCTGGCGGCGGACGGCGGCGGACGGCCTGTGAGGGCGGCTTCAGGCGGCCAGGGCCGCCTTCACCTGGGCGAGCGAGGGGTTGGTCATGGTCGTCTCGGTGCCCTCGGGCCCGACGACGAGGACCGTGGGCACCGTCTGGTTGCCGTCGTTGGCCTTCTCCACGAATGCCGCCGACGCGGGGTCCTGCTCGATGTTGATCTCGGTGTAGGCGATGCCCTCGCGCTCCATCTGGCTCTTCAGGCGGCGGCAGTAGCCGCACCAGGTGGTGCTGTACATCGTCACGGTTCCCATCATGGGCGCGGAATCTCCTTCGTGTGCGGACGGTGCCTGCGGCGCGGGCGCCGAGCGCAGGGCCGGGGCGCCGCGAGGGGAACGTCCGGGGGAGACCCGGACATTCCCGTCAGCGGCGGCGCTTCCCGGCGGCGTTCGTCACACCGCAGAGTCGGGGCTGTGGACAACGTACCGAGAGGCGGCGGCGAAGCTGGCAGCATGGGCGGGGTGAGTAGTGCAGCAAGCGACGCCACCCTCTTCCCCGCCGGCTCCGGGGCCTCCGCGCCCGACACCTCCGCGAGCGCGCCGCCCCCGGTCCCGGCGCCCGCCGCCCCGCGCCCGGAGCACGTCGAGCCGCCGCGGGACGCCGACGCCGTGCTGGAAGGGCTCGACCCGGAGCAGCGCGAGGTGGCGACGGCGCTGCACGGCCCGGTGTGCGTGCTGGCGGGCGCGGGGACGGGCAAGACCCGGGCGATCACGCACCGGATCGCGTACGGCGTGCGCGCCGGCGTCCTGCCCCCGGCCGGCGTCCTCGCGGTCACCTTCACCCAGCGCGCGGCCGGCGAGATGCGCGGCAGGCTGCGCCAGCTCGGCGCCACCGGCGTCCAGGCCCGCACGTTCCACTCGGCGGCGCTGCGCCAGCTCCAGTACTTCTGGCCGCGCGCGGTCGGCGGCGAACTGCCGCAGCTGCTGGAGCGGAAGATCCAGCTGGTGGCCGACGCCGCCGCCCGCTGCCGCATCCGGCTGGACCGCAACGAACTGCGGGACGTCACCGGAGAGATCGAGTGGTCGAAGGTGACGCGCACCGTTCCGGAGGACTACCCCGCGATGATCGCGAAGTCCGGTCGTGAGGCGCCGCGCGACCCGGCCGAGGTCGCCCGGGTCTTCGCGCTCTACGAACAGCTCAAGCGCGACCGCTCGGTGATCGACTTCGAGGACGTGCTGCTGCTGACCGTCGGCGTGCTCCAGGACCGGCCCGACATCGCCGAGACCGTCCGCGCCCAGTACCAGCACTTCGTGGTCGACGAGTACCAGGACGTGAGCCCGCTCCAGCAGCGGCTGCTCGAACTGTGGGTCGGCGACCGGGAGAGCCTGTGCGTCGTCGGCGACGCCAGCCAGACGATCTACTCCTTCACCGGCGCCACCCCCGACCACCTGCTCGACTTCCGTACCCGCCACCCGAACGCCACCGTGGTGAAACTTGTCCGGGACTACCGCTCCACCCCGCAGGTCGTCCACCTGGCCAACGGCCTGCTGGCGCAGGCCCGCGGCCGCGCCGCGGACCACCGGCTGGAGCTGGTCTCCCAGCGCGAGGCCGGCCCCGATCCGGTCTACACGGAGTACGCCGACGAGCCCGCCGAGGCGGAGGGCACCGCCCGGCGCATCCGGGAGCTGATCGACGCCGGGGTCAACGCCGGCGGCATCGCCGTCCTCTACCGCATCAACGCCCAGTCCGAGGTCTATGAGCAGGCTCTCGCGGACGTCGGCGTGCCCTACCAGCTGCGTGGCGCCGAGCGCTTCTTCGAACGCCCCGAGGTGCGCGAAGCCGGCGTCGCCCTGCGCGGCGCCGCCCGCGCGGCGGGCAACGACCCGCTGCTGGAGGACGCGGTCGACGTGCCGTCCCAGGTGCGTGCCGTGCTCACCTCCCGCGGCTGGACGAGCGAACCTCCGGCCGGCTCCGGCGCGGTGCGCGACCGCTGGGAGTCGCTGGCCGCCCTGGTGCGCCTCGCCGAGGACTTCGCCCGCGCCCGTCCGCAGAGCACCCTCGCCGACCTGGTCGCCGAGATCGACGAGCGCGCCAACGCCCAGCACGCCCCCACGGTCGAGGGCGTCACCCTCGCCTCGCTGCACTCGGCCAAGGGCCTGGAGTGGGACGCGGTCTTCCTCGTCGGGCTCACCGAGGGCATGGTGCCGATCACCTACGCCAAGACCGACGCGCAGGTCGAGGAGGAGCGGCGGCTGCTCTACGTCGGCGTGACCCGGGCCCGCCGCCACCTGTCCCTCTCCTGGGCGCTGTCCCGCTCGCCCGGGGGCCGGGCGAGCCGGCGCCCCAGCCGTTTCCTGGCGGGGCTGAGGCCCGGCTCCTCCGCCACGGGGACCCGTACGGCCGGTGGCGCGGGCGGCGTGGAACGCGGCGCGGGCCGGTCCCGCCGGCGCCGAGGGCCGGTGCGCTGCCGGGTCTGCGGCCGCACGCTCACCGACCCCGGCGAGGTGAAGCTGATGCGCTGCGAGGGCTGCCCCTCCGACCTGGACGAGGAGCTGTACGAGCGGCTGCGCGACTGGCGTTCGGACCAGGCGAAGCAGCTC
Source organism: Streptomyces sp. CNS606 (assembly GCF_000426325.1). NCBI lineage: Bacteria > Bacillati > Actinomycetota > Actinomycetes > Kitasatosporales > Streptomycetaceae > Streptomyces > Streptomyces sp. CNS606. Next base: position 403,107 of record NZ_KE384522.1, on the reverse strand, counting down.
GGCCAGCCGGCCTACTGCGTCTTCACCGACAAGACGCTGATGGCCATCGCCGAAGCCGTGCCGGACGACGAGGCCGCGCTGGCGACGATCTCCGGCGTGGGCACCCGCAAGCTCCAGCGTTTCGGGGCCGACGTGCTCGCCCTCTGCGCCGGCGCGGAACTCCCCGGGAGTGGCGAGGAACACACAGGCGACGGCACGGCGAATGAAGAAGTCGAACGATAAACCACACCCCGTGCTTTCCTGCGCGTGAGTAGCGGCCGGGCGACAATGCGTACCGGATTCGGGCTGGGCGGAATCGCCTTGTGGGAATCCCCTGCTGGTTCTGTGAAATTCCCCGGCGCGCGGAACCTCCGGCCCCGGGGAGCGGTAGAGGGCGGCCCCGTCGGCCGGGCCGCTCCACTGCCGGTCAGAGGCTCCTGTTCATTTCCGCGGCGCCGTGAGTACACTCCTCCGCCATGCGTACTACCCCCCACACCAGTACACACCGAGGGCGGCGGAACCGTCCGATATTCATGGAAAGTTCTGGACGTCGTAGAACATTCCTCCGGTACGCCGCATTCACGCTGGGATGCTCCTGTGCCGGCTATCTCCTCTTCGTCGGCGTGCTGTTCGGCGGAATGCAGGATTCCGTAGGGAACCACCCACCGCGCACGGACCGGCCGCTGCCCAGCGCCCCCGCCATGCACGAGTCCGAGGCGCCTTCGGGGACCCCCACACCCGAGGGCGCTCCGGATTCCCGCCCGGCGGACCCGGTACCGGACGCTCCGCCCTCGCCCTCGGCGCCCTCGGCTCCGGCCGGCGTCCCCGACCCTGCGGGCGGGTGAGCCCACGACACGCGCTGCGCCGGCCGCCACGCGGTCACTGGATCCTGCTGCTGCTCGTCCTCCCGGTGATCGCCGCCGCCCTGCTCTTCGAAGGCTGGTCCACCCACGAGATCGACGCGGCACGGACGAAGGAGCCGTGCACCAGCCCGATACCCGAGGCCGCCGACGACGGTGACCCGGTGCTGCGCCTCACCGACGGCCGGATCGAGACGGCTGCCATGCAGCCCCGCACCGCCGCGCTCACCTTCGACGGCGGTCCCGACCCGGTCTGGACGCCGCGCATCCTGGAGCTGCTGCGCCGGCACGACGCGCACGCCACCTTCTTCGTCACCGGCGCGCAGGCGGCCCGGAATCCGGCACTGATGCGGCGGATCGTCGCGGAAGGGCACGAAGTCGGGTCCTACACCTACACCGGCGGCGCCCTGGGCAAGGCCTCCGACCTGCGGTTCCGCATGGAGTTGTCGCTGACCCAGACGGCGCTGGCCGGTTCGGCCGGCGTGCGGACCCGGCTCCTGCGCCTGCCGCACACGACGGCCGCCGACACGATGTGCGGACCCGAATGGTCGGCCGCCCGGCGCGCCGCGGAGAGGGGGTACCTGCTGGTCGCCGCCGACCGCTCGTCGCGCAAGGCGAGGAAGGGGGTCGTGCGGCAGTACAGCCACACCGGCCTGGGCCACCGCGAGGTGCGCGCCCTGCTGCGCAATCCGCGGATCGACGACTTCCCCACCGTCTCGGCCGGACTCGGCACGCCCACGTTCACCACTCCCGCGAGCGGTCTCCAACGGATCGAGGGCGAGGGCCTGATGTGGATGCAGGCCGCCGGCGGCGCCTTCACCCGCCTGACGGCCTGGGCCCTGGGCGTCGCCGGTGCCCTGGGCGTGCTGCGCCTGCTGCTGCTCCTCCTCTTCGCCCGCGCCCACGTGCGCCGCCGGTACCGCGACCCCGCTCGCGCGCACGGCCCGGGTGGGGTGACCGCGCCGGTCACGGTGCTGGTGCCCGCGCACAACGAGCAGGCGGGGATCGCGTCCACCGTGTACTCGCTCCTCGACTCCACCCACCCGCGACTGGAGATCGTCGTCGTCGACGACGGGTCGACGGACGACACCGCGGCGCTCGTCGAGCGGATCGACGACCCGCGCGTCACCCTGGTCCGGCAGCCCAACCGCGGCAAGCCCGGCGCCCTCAACACCGGTCTCGCGCACGCCCGGTACGACATCGTGGTGATGGTCGACGCGGACACCGTCTTCGAACCGGAGGCGCTGCACCGGCTCGTCCAGCCGCTCGCCGACCCCCGGGTCGGCGCGGTCAGCGGCAACACCAAGGTGGGCAACCGGCGCCGGCTGCTCGGCCGGTGGCAGCATCTCGAGTACGTCGTCGGCTTCAATCTCGACCGGCGCATGTTCGAAGTCCTCCAGTGCATGCCGACTGTGCCGGGCGCCATCGGCGCGTTCCGCAGGGAGGCGCTGGCGCACGCCGGCGGGGTCAGCGACGACACGCTCGCCGAGGACACCGACCTGACGATGTCGATGGGGCGGGCCGGCTGGCGGATCGTGTACGAGGAGTCGGCCGTGGCGTGGACCGAGGTGCCCACGTCGCTCCGCCAGTTGTGGCGGCAGCGCTACCGGTGGTGCTACGGCACGCTCCAGGCGATGTGGAAGCACCGCCGTTCCCTGGGGGAACGGGGCGCGGCCGGCCGGTTCGGGCGTCGCGGCCTGAGCTACCTGATGCTGTTCCAGGTGCTCCTGCCGCTCTTCGCCCCGGTGGTCGACGTCTTCGCGCTCTACGGGGTGTGCATCGCCGACCGGGGGACGGCCGTCGCCGTCTGGCTGGGCTTCCTCGGCGTCCAGATGGTCACCGCCGCGTACGCGCTGCGCCTCGACCGGGAACGGCTCCGCGCGCTGTGGACGCTGCCGCTCCAGCTCTTCGTCTACCGCCAGCTGCTGTACCTGGTGGTGATCCAGTCCGTGATGACCGCACTCGCCGGCAGCCGGCTGAAGTGGCAGCGCCTGCGCCGCGCGGGCACCGCCGACCCCTACCTGGAGGCGGAGGACACGCTTCCGCAGCCGATGCCGGTACTGAAGGTCCCCGAGGGAGCCGAGCGATGACGAACCCGCCCCCGCAGGGCCACGACGAGCCCTTCGAGCAGCCCCGGCCCCGCGGCGTGTCCGCGGCGCTGCGCGGCACGGCGTACCGCTACGGCCCGCGCAGCAGGCACGCGCGTCGCCGCACCGGTCTGCGCCGGCTGCGGCGGGCGTGCGTCATGCTCCTGGTGACCGTGCTCGCCGCCGGCCTCGGCGGCTACGCGTGGGCCGACCACCGGCTGGACCGGGCGGTCGACCTCGGCGCGTACGGCCCGCGGCCTCCGGCGGGAAAGGGCACCACCTACCTGATCGTGGGTTCCGACAGCCGCGGCGGGCTGTCCGCGCAGGAGCGGGCCGACCTGTCCGCCGGCGGGGGCGGAGGCCGCCGCGCGGACGTGATGATCCTGCTGCACACCGGGTCCGCCGGCACCACCATGGTCAGCCTGCCGCGGGACTCCTGGGTCACCGTCCCGGCGCACACCCGGCCCGAGACCGGCAAACACGTACCGGCGGGCGGGGACAAGCTCAACGCGGCGTTCTCGCACGGGGGACCGGAACTCCTGCTGCGCACCGTCGAGCACAACACCGGGCTGCGCGTGGACCACTACGCGGAGACCGGCTTCGGGGGATTCGTGGACGTGGTCGACTCCCTGGGCGGGGTCCGGATGTGCCTGCGCCGCGACATCCGGGACGAGAAGTCGGGTGCCGACCTGCGGAAGGGCTGCCAGGACCTGGACGGCGCCGACGCCCTCGCCTTCGTGCGCCAGCGGCACCAGGAGTCGCGCGGCGACCTGGGGCGCACCCGGAACCAGCAGCGGCTTCTCAGCGCCCTGGCCCACCAGGCCGCCAGGCCCGACTCGCTGCTGGACCCCGCCGAGTCCTACGGGGCGCTGAGCGCCGGACTGGACGCGCTCGTCGTCGACCGAGGGATGAGCCTGCGGGACCTGGCGGCGATGGCGCGCGCGGTGCGGGACGTGGCGGGCGGCGACGGCCGCCGCATGAACGTGCCCGTGTCGGGCGTCGGCGTGCCCACGTCCAAGGGCAGTGCCGTGACCTGGGACCGGTCCGAGGCGGGCAGGCTCTTCCGCCTGCTGAGGCAGGACCGGGCGGTGCCGGCGGACCTGCCGCCCGGGTGACCCGGTGGACGGCCCGGGAATCCGGCCCGCCGGTCCGTCACAGAAGCTGTTACAGAAGAAGCCGGAAAATAGTTTGCGCAGCCGCAGTGCGGCCTCATAGCCTTCCAGACGTGGACAGGGCGGGGGCTTCTCGCTCCACCCCGTTCATGCTGTACTGAACCCTGAACATCTTCGGATCAGCTCCGGCCCGTGGGCCGGACGCCCGGTCCCCGAGACGCCGAGAGGAGGCGAGCCCAGTGATCAGCTTCATCAACACCACGACGACGACCGACCGCTCGGCCGTCTCCACGTGCCTGCTCGGCTCCCGCCTGCGCGGCACCGGTCTGTCCGGCGCCCCCGTCTCCGCCGTCGCCCCGTTCGGTCCGGGCGTCGTCGAGATCGCCGGCGGCAACGAGCGGCTCGGCGCCGAGCGACCGACCAAGGCACCCGCGGTGGCAGCAGAGGCACAGGCAGCGGCCTATGCCCTCGGCTTCGCGGCCAACGGTGCCGGCGTGGGTCGCCAGAAGAAGCAGCACCTGATGTGGGCCTTCCGTGGCCACGAACCCTGGAGAGATCCAGCCTGATCGGCAGTGATCAGGTCGGCACCTTCCAGGGCCGCGGAACCCTCACCGGGATCCGCGGCCCTTCTGTTTGCCCCAGCCGCCCGGCCACCAGCCGGGCCGAACAGACAACAGACACCACCGACGAGGAAGACACCGACAGTGCATCTCGAAGCGCACGCGCCGTCACCGACCACCGACCTGATCCCGCCCGGCTCCACGGAGGACTCCTTGACCGCCCCGCTCATCACCCTCACCGAGCTCGACGACGCCATCGACAGGCTCGGCGTCGCCGTCCCCTGCCGCTCCTACGACCCGGAGGTCTTCTTCGCCGAGGCCCCCGCGGACGTCGAGTACGCCAAGTCGCTCTGCCAGACCTGCCCGCTGCGCGAGGCCTGCCTGGCCGGCGCCAAGGACCGGCGCGAGCCCTGGGGCGTCTGGGGCGGCGAGCTGTTCGTCCAGGGCGTCGTCGTTCCCCGCAAGCGGCCGCGTGGCCGTCCGCGGAAGAACCCGGTCGTGGCATGAACGTCCAGGGAACGCTCAATCACCCGTCGACGCGCGATCCGCAGCTGCGTCACCTTCCGAAGCAGGACCTCACGATGAACGACTCCCCCCACCGCGCATTCCGCCGGCCCGAGGCCGGTACCCCGCACTCTTCGCAGAACAGGACCCGACAGATGCAACTCATGCCAGAATCCCTGGCTCGTGCCCAACTCCAGTCACGCCTCTACGAGGCCGAATCCGAACAGACGGCGCTGCGGGTCGTCCGCGCCCGACGCCTTCAGCGCCGTGCCGAGCGTGTCTCGCTGCGGGCCCGCCGGGCCGTCGCGATGGCGGTCATGCAGTGACCCGGGCCGTCGCGGGCTGAACCCCGCCGTCACGGGGCGACCTCCACCGTGATGCGGTCACTTCCGAGCCGAGGGGCCGGGGCGTCCACGCCCCGGCCCCTCGGCGTGCCGGGCTGAGCCGGTCACGCACCCGGGGCCGTGTCGTCGAGGGGTGCCCCGGTCTCCTCCGGCGGCGTCGGGTCGAAGCCCGGCACCCAGTCGGCCATCTCGTCCCGCAGCGCCACCGTGGCGCCCAGCTGGCACAGCACCCCGATCGTGCTGAGCGTGACCCGGTGGATCAGCAGGTACGACGGGGGCAGGTTCAGCTGTTTGCCCAACTGGTGCGCCGGCGAGCGCGGATCGGCGATCCGGGCGGCCTGCTCCCGCATCCAGCCCCGGCTGAAGGTGAACGCCTCCACCCGCGCCGGCTCGATGATCGGCAGCAGGTAGTCCAGCACCGCGTCCGGCTCCAGGTCGACGGAGTCCTTGACGAAGCCTTCCTCCCGCAGCATCGCGTACACCGCGTCCCCGTCGCCGTCCAGAGCGAGGCGCAGCGCGGTGCCGATCGTCGGCGGCAGCCCGTCGGGCAGCCGGTCGACGGTGCCGAAGTCCAGCACTCCCAGCTTCCACTCGGCCGGCGGGCTGTCCGGGTTCTCGCCCGGTATCAGCCGGAAGTTCCCCGGGTGCGGGTCGGCGTGCAGCAGCCCGGTGCGGGCCGTGCCGGAGAACAGGAAGCGTGCGAGAAGCTGCCCCGCCCGGTCGCGTGCCTCCTCCCCGCCCTCGGCGATCACCTCCGACAGCGGCACGCCGGTCATCCACTCGGTCACCAGCACGCAATCGCCCTGGTGCACGACGTCCGGCACCCACACGTCGGGGTCGTCCGCGAACTGCTCGGCGTATCCGCGCTGCGCCTCGGCCTCCAGCGCGTAGTCAAGCTCCTCGGTGACGCGTTCGCGCAGCTCGGTGATCAGCGGCTTCACGTCCATGCCGGGCACCAGCGGGCCGAGCAGCCGGGCGAACCGGCCGAGCTGTGCCAGGTCGGAGATCAGCGCGTCCCCGGCGCCCGGGTACTGCACCTTCACCGCGACCTCGCGGCCGTCGTGCCACACACCCCGGTGCACCTGGCCGATCGAGGCGGCGGCCGAGGGCTTGTCCTCGAACTCCTCGAAGAGCTCACGCCAGTCCTCGCCCAGGCTCTCTGCCAGCACCCCGTGCACCGTGCCGGCGGGCATCGGGGGCGCCGCCTCCTGGAGCTTGGTCAGCGTCGCGCGATAAGGGCCGGCGATCTCCTCGGGAAGCGCCGACTCGAAAACGGAGAGCGCCTGCCCGAACTTCATCGCGCCCCCCTTCAGCTCGCCCAGCACCCGGAACAGCTGCTCCGCGGTGCGCTGTTGCAGTTCGTTGCCGACCAGCTCCGCGGAGTACCCCCCGATCCGCTTGCCGAGGCCCCACGTCGCGCGCCCCGCGAAACCCAGGGGGAGTGCGGCCAGTTTCGCGGTGCGGGTGACCGCCCTGCGGGGAAGATCAGACATGCGCCCCTCCAACTCCCGGACTGTCCAGCCCTACCGGGCCATTGTGGACTGCACCGGGACGCCTGCCGAGGGCGGAGGGTCACCCGGACCGGAAGCCGCCCCGCACGGGCAGTCCGCGTGCGGCGTCAACCGCTCCGTCTCCGCACTCAGATGGGGCAGCACCCAGCGGGTCCGGAAGCCTGCGGCCGGCAGCCCGTCGCCGTCCAGGAAACTCAGTGCGTACGACGCTGTGATCCCCGCCACCACCGTCGCCAGGGCTGCGTCGCAGGCGGGGACGCCCGCCCGCCTGCGGCCCGAGCTGCGCCACTGCGCCAGGACCAGCGGCCACGCCGGCTCCCGCTCCGCCCGCGCACGGTGCAGGCACTCCGCGCACGCCGTCACGCCCGGCAGCACGAGCGGACCGACGAAGCCGGTGCCCTCCAGCACCCCCGCGAAGAGATGCGGAGCGCCGGCCCGCAGATGTGCGGCGGCCGCGGCCGGATCCGGGGCGTAGGCGTCCAGCCCGTCGCGCGGCGCCACGACCACCAGCGCGATGCCGTCGCCGTCACGGGTGGCCCCGGGCGGGGGCCGGCGCGGCCACGGCGCCGCCTCGCACACCACGCGGCGTGCCGCCACGTCCCGCCGCTCACCGATCCGGCCCCTGCCGATCCCGCCGGGCAAGGTGTCCCACGGCTCGACGTCTCCGCCGTCCAGCACCTCCACCCGCCCCACCCCGGCGGCCGACAGCAGGGCCGCCACCGCGGCGCCGACCCGGCCCGCACCGCGCACCCGGACCCGTGCCCGGCGGCGGGCCGCCAGCCGGACCGGCCCGCCGCCCGGCTCGGGGTGCACGGCGGACAGCGACGCCAGGTCCGCCCGCAGCCCGTCCCCCGTCCGCCCGGCCGCCCTCCGGTACGTCTCGGCGTCGTCCAGCAGCCCGGCGGCGGTCAGCCGGGCCACGAGGGTGTCGGCCGCGCCCTGCGGCAGGCCGGCACGCACCGCCTCCTGTCGCAGCAGCTCCATGCTGCGGGTGCCGTCCAGCCGGTCCAGGAACGCCGCCGACGCGTCGTCCACCGGCCCGAGCAGCACCGCGTGCGCGGGAGCCACGCCGTACTGGAGCGTCTGCCGGTCACGCCAGCCCCGGCGCAACGCCGGCTTGATCATGGGATGCATGGGGCCAGGATGCGCGCTGCGCCAAAACGGCGTAGCCGGCTGTCCACAGGCTGTGGCCGATTGTCTGATCACTGGCCGCCTACGGCCCGTCCACGGCCGGGTGACACGCATCGCGGGCCATGTGGAGGGTAACTTCAAGACGTGACCGTCGAGCCGCTGAACAGCACCGGAACCGGCAGGGGCCCGGTCGAGGTGCGCCGGAGCACCCGTCGCCGTCGCACGGTCTCGGCCTACCGGGACGGCGACCGCACCGTGGTGCTCATCCCCGACCGGATGAGCGCGGCGGAGGAGGAACGCTGGATCGGGGTGATGCTGGACCGGCTGGCCGCCCAGGAGAACCGGCGGACGCTCGACGGCAGCGAACTCGCCCGCCGCGCCACCGAACTCTCCGAGCAGTACCTCCAGGGCCGGGCCCGCCCCTCGTCCGTGCGCTGGGTCACCAACCAGCACACCCGGTGGGGCTCGTGCACCCCCGCCGAGGGCAGCATCCGGCTCTCGCACCGGCTTCAGGGCATGCCGTCCTTCGTCGTCGACTACGTGCTGCTGCACGAGCTCGCGCACCTGCTGGTGCCGGGCCACGGGCCGGATTTCTGGCGGCTGTTGGACACCTACCCGCGCACCGAGCGGGCCCGCGGCTTCCTGGAGGGCGTCGCCGCCGCCGGGCGTCTGCCGCACACTCCTTCCGCACAGGGTGAGTGATACGCCGCCTTCACCCGCTAGCCTGGCGCGACGCACCAATCGCCACCGGATGGGGGACGGTCGTTACGTATGTCCAGGCAATTCCAACGCGGCCACAAGGCCAGGATCAGTGATCTGACGGCGGGCACGGACCTGTACGTGGGCGTGCAGATCACCGGACCGGGCCTCGGGTTCGACATCAGCTGCTTCGGTCTCGACGCCCAGGAGAGGCTCGCCGACGACCGCTACTTCGTCTTCTTCAACCAGCCCAAGTCGCCCGAGGAGTCCGTGCAGCTGCTCGGCGCGCAGGCGGGCGACACCGAGTCGTTCCGGGTCACGCTGGACAGGATTCCCGCCCAGATCCAGAAGCTCTCCTTCACCGCGACCGTCGACGGGGCCGGGCAGATGTCCCAGATCGCCCCGGGCTACCTGCGGATCGTCGCAGGAGGCGAGGAGGTCGCCCGCTACGCCTTCGAGGGTTCGGAGTTCACCACCGAACGCGCCGTGATGCTCGGGGACTTCTACCTCAAGGACGTGTGGCGTTTCGCCGCGGTCGGCCAGGGCTTCGACGGCGGACTGGACGCGCTGCTGCGGCACTTCGGCGGCGAGGTGCTGGAGGAGGAGCCCACCGGGACCGGCGCGGCTCCCGGCACCGCGCCGGGCTTCGCGCCTCCGGCCGCCCCGGCGCAGCCCGCGCCCGGCTTCGCGCCGCCTCCGGGGCAGGCCGCCCCGCCGCCCCAGCAGAGCCCACCGGCCCCCGCGCAGGTGCCGGCACCGGCTCCTCCGGCGCAGCCCGGCCCGCCGGGCGGTCCCGGCTGGCAGCCCGGCGAGTCCTTCGCGGCGCCCGCCGCCCCGCCACCGGCCGCCGCGCCGCCCGCCCAGCAGGGCGTACCGGCACCCGCCCCGCCGCCGTTCGGTCAGCATCCCCCGGGTCCGCCCGGGCAGCCCACCGTGCCCGGCCAGGCCATGGGCAACCCGTTCGCCGCGGCCCAGCCGCCCGCCGCAGCCGCCCGGCCGGTGCCGCAGACGCCGCCCTCCGGCCTCGGCACGGCCCTGGAGAAGTACCGCGAGGCCGCCACCGGCCGGCGCTGGACCCTGCAGAACGAGGAACTGGCCCGCGTCGACCTCGGCGTCGACGGACAGCCCGTGCTCGCACGTCAGGGCAGCATGGTGCTGTACCAGGGCAAGGTCGACTTCTCCTACAAGGGCGCCGGTTTCAAGGGCCGCGTCGTCGGCAACGCCACCGGCCAGGAGATGCAGCTGATGCGCTGCACCGGCGGCGGGCAGGTGTTCTTCGCCGAGAGCGCGTCCCACCTGCACCCCATCGAACTCCAGGGCGACGCGATCTGCGTCTCCGCGGAGAACGTGCTCGCCTTCGACGAGTCGCTGCACCACGAGGTGCGGCGCATCGAGGGCCACGGCATCCCCGGCGGCGCGCTGTTCACCATGCAGTTCCAGGGCACCGGCACGGTCGTCGTCAGGACGCAGGGCACGCCCGTGGTGCTGCCCGTCACGCCGACGACCTTCGCCGACGCCGACGCGGTCGTCGCCTGGTCCGCGGGCGCACAGGTGATCGTCTCCAGCCAGGTCCGGCTGCGCCGCCAGGTGTACGGCGGCCAGAGCGGCGAGACCGTCAACCTCCAGTTCCGGGGCGCTCCCGGCAACTTCATCGTCGTCCAGCCGTGCGAGGTCTGAGGGAGCCCGTCATGGATCAGCAACTCGTTTCGGGCCACGCCCCGACCCGCCCCGCCGCACGCATGGAGAACCACGGCCGCAGCATGCTGAAGGTCGCCATGCAGAGCGGGCAGGACCTCCTCGCCCGCACCGGATCGATGATCGCCTACGAGGGCTTCGTCCAGTACGAGCCCAACCCGCCTGCCGTACGCCAGATGGCCTCGCAGTGGCTGACCGGCGAAGGCGCGCCGCTGATGCGCTGCCACGGCGACGGCCTGCTCTACCTCGCCGACTACGGCGCGGACGTCGTCGTGGTCGGCCTGAACGACGACAACCTGTCCGTCAACGGCACCAACCTCCTCGCCTTCGACGCCCACCTGAACTGGGGCGTGCAGCGGGTCAAGGGCATGGCGAAGTTCTCCGGCCAGGGCCTGTTCAACGTCGCGATCTCCGGCACCGGCTGGGTCGCGCTCACCACCCGCGGCACGCCCGTCGTCGTCGACTGCGGCAAGGGCGCCGACGAGACGTACGTCGACCCGGACGCGCTCGTCGCCTGGTCGACGCACCTGAAGATGAAGGGCAAGCGCAGCTTCAAGGCGTCGTCGATGATCGGCCGCGGCAGCGGAGAGGCCTACCAGCTGGGCTTCTCCGGCCAGGGCTTCGTCGTCGTCCAGCCCAGCGAGGACAGCGCCGACCGCCTGCGGGCGCGGGGCTGAGGGGGAGCGAAGAGATCATGCAGAGTCCGCTTTTCGGCTACACCGAGGTCCAGTCCACGGACCGCTACGCGCTCCAGAACCCGCGCCTGCTGCGGGTCGGGCTCACCGGCCACGACGACGTGCTCGCCCGCCAGGGCAGCATGGTCGCCTATCAGGGCATGGTGGAGTTCGAGGGCGAGTACCAGACGCAGGGCCAGCGGCGCGCCCGGCGGCGCACCGGCGAGGGCCTGGACCTGATGCGCGTCTCCGGACAGGGCACGGTGTTCCTCGCGAACCTCGCGCAGTACGTCCACCTCCTCGACGTCGGCCACGAGGGGTTGACCGTCGACAGTCAGTACGTCCTCGCCCTCGACTCCCAGCTGCACTGGGAGGTCGTCTCCGTCGACAGCCAGTACGGGGTGTCCGGCTCCGGCAAGTACAACCTCAACATCACCGGCCAGGGCAAGGTCGCGCTGATGACGTCGGGCCAGCCGCTGCTGCTCACGGTCAGTCCGGACGCCTACGCGAACGCCGACTCCGACGCGGTCGTGGCCTGGTCCTCCTCCCTGCGTGTGCAGATGCAGGCGCAGACCAGCGCTTCCAGCGTGTGGCGGCGCCGCGGCAGCACCGGCGAGGGGTGGGAGCTCAGCTTCATGGGCGAGGGCCACGCGCTGGTGCAGCCCGCCGAGCTGCTGCCGCCGCAGAACGCCCAGATCGGGCAGGGCCTCGGTGCCCAGTTCGGTGTGGGGGCCCAGGGCGCCCGCGGCGCCAACCAGGGCAACATCTGGGGCTGACGCCGCGTGTCCCCGGTCGCCGGGCGCAGCGCGCGCCCGGCGACCGGGGACGGCAGGGGCGTACCGCGCCCGTACGGGCCGGGAGAGCCGACCCCATCCCTGTCAGTCGAGCAGGCGGCTCGTCGCGGTGGCGAGGCGCTGGACGGAGGCGTCCGTGACGTCGGCGAGTTCCGCGAAGCGGAACCAGCGCAGGTCCAGCGACTCCTCGCTGACCTCCGCCACCGCGCCGCGAGGCGCCCGCACCGCGTACTGGACGTCCAGGTGCCATGCGCACGGCGTCAGGTGCCGGTCCAGCCGCACCGGCGCGTCGCCGAGCAGCGCCAGCCCCGCGATCCCGGACTCCTCCGTCGCCTCGCGCAGCGCCGCCTGCGCCAGCGTCGTGTCCTCCGGCTCGCAGTGGCCGCCGGTCTGGAGCCACATCCGCAGCTTGCGGTGCAGGGTCAGCAGCACCCGCCCGCCGTCGGCGTCGACCACCAGCGCGCTCGCCGTCACGTGCGCGTCGGCACACGCCTTCCAGACCCCGTCCGGACGGGCGGCGAGGTGGTCGAGGTAGGTCAGCCGCAGCTGCTCCTGCTCGGCGTCCGGGGCGCCCCACTCCCTCAGTACGCGGCCCGTGTTTGCGTGCAGGCTCACTTCTGCTCGTCCGGACCGCCGGTGCCGGAGTCCGGACCGCCGGTGCCGGAGTCCCGGCCGTCCGCCCCGGATTCGCCGTCGGTGCGGCGTTCCGCCGCGTCGCCCAGCATCTTGTCCAGCTCGGAGAAGTCCGGCTGCTCGCGGTGCACGAAGCCGTCCGGGTCGTCGAGGTCGTCCGCGGTGGGCAGCATGTCCGGGTGGGACCACAGGCCGTCGCGGCCCTCGGCGCCGCGCGCGTCGGTCAGCGACGCCCACAGCCGGGCGGCGTCCCGCAGCCGTCGCGGCCGCAGCTCCAGCCCGATCAGGGTGGCGAACGTCTGCTCCGCGGGGCCGCCGGACGCGCGGCGCCGCCGCAGCGTCTCGCGCAGCGCCCCCGCCGACGGCAGGTGGGGCTCCGCGGCGGCGTGCACCACCGCGTCGACCCAGCCCTCGACCAGGGCGAGGGCAGTCTCGAGCCGGGCCAGGGCGGCCTTCTGCTCGGGGGTGTCCTCCGGCTGGAACATGCCCTGCTGCAGCGCCTGCTGGAGCTCCTCCGGGTTCTGCGGGTCGAACTGGCCGACCACGTCCTCCAGCTTGCTCGTGTCCACCTTGATGCCGCGGGCGTAGCCCTCGACGGCGCCGAACAGGTGCGAGCGCAGCCACGGCACGTGCTGGAAGAGCCGCTGGTGAGCCGCCTCGCGCAGCGCCAGGTAGAGCCGCACCTCCTCCAGCGGCACGCCCAGGCCCTCACCGAACTTCTCGATGTTGTGCGGCAGCAGCGCGGCCTTGCCCGAGGGGCCCAGGGGCAGGCCGACGTCGGTGGAGCCGACGACCTCGCCGGCGAGCACGCCGAGCGCCTGGCCGATCTGGGTGCCGAACATCGCGCCGCCCATGGAGCGCATCATGCCGAGCAGGGGCCCGGCCATCGCCTGCATCTCCTCGGGCAGCACGTCGCCCATCGCCGCGCCGACCCGCTCCGCGACCGGGTCCACCAGGTCCTTCCAGACCGGCAGGGTCGCTTCGACCCATTCGGCGCGGCTCCACGCCACCGCCGAGGCGGAGCCGGAGGGCAGCGACGTCGCGCCGTCCAGCCACAGGTCCGCCAGCCGTACGGCCTCCTCGACCGCGCCGCGCTCGGCGGGGCCGACGCTGACGTCCTTGTCGCCGCTGTTCTCGCCGCTGCGGGCGACGGTCTGCCGGGCGATGTCCTTCGCCATGTCCCAGTTCACCGGGCCGCCCTCGTACGACAGCATCTGGCCCAGCCGCTGGAACGCAGCACCGAGGTCGTTCGGGTCGAAGCCGCCCGCACCGCCGGCTCCGCCCAGCGAGCCGAACATGGCGGCCAGCGGGTTGTCCGCACCGCCCTGGCCTCCGCCGAAGCCGAGCGGGTTCGGGCTCGGCCCGTCGCTCCGGCCGCCCTGTCCCTCGTCGCCGCTCCGCTTCTTCTTGCCCTCGTCCCCGTCCTCGGGCTCCTCGGGAGGTACGCCGAATCCGAACGGAATGTCACTCACGGGTTTCCTCGGCTCTGTCTCGTCGGACGGTTCGCTGCTGCGTGCGCTGTCGCGTGTGGCGTGCGCGGCCAGGCCCGGACCCCGCGTACGGTCGCGGGTGTGGATCTGACCGATCCGGTGGGCTCTGCCTCCAGCCTAGACACCCGTCAGGCAGGATGGGTCCAGCCCACCTCGTACCAGAAACAACCACTGGAGACGCCCGGTGAGTTCCTCTCCGTCCGACGTTCGCGCAGCGCGAACCCCCGTCGTCGCCGTCACCGGCGCGGCCTCGGGAGTGGGTGCCCTGCTCACCGAGCGGCTCGCCGCCTCGCCGGAGATCAAGCAGGTCATCGCCCTGGACGAGCGTCGCGGGGAGGTGGACGGTGTCGAGTGGCACACCCTCGACGTGCGGGACCCGGCCATCGCCGAACGGCTGCGCGGCGACACCCGCCCCGTCGACGTGGTGGTCCACCTTGCGCTCGACCTGGACCTGGAAGCCGACCCGGCGGCCCGTACCGCCTACAACGTGCGCGGCGCGCAGACCGTGCTCACGGCGGCGGCCGCGGCCGGGGTGCCGCGCGTCGTGGTCTGCACCTCGGCGATGGTCTACGGAGCCCTCCCGGACAACGACGTGCCGCTGGCGGAGGACGCCGAGCTGCGGGCCACCGCGGAGGCCACGGGCCTGGGCGACCTGCTGGAGATCGAACGTCTGGCGCACCGCGCACCCCGCGCCCACCCGGGCCTGAACGTCACCGTGCTCCGGCCGGCCGTGCTGGTCGGCGGCACGGACACCGCGCTGACCCGCTACTTCGAGTCGCCGCGCCTGCTGGTGGTCGCCGGCTCGCGGCCGTGCTGGCAGTTCTGCCACGTGGACGACCTGGTCAGCGCCCTGGAGTACGCGGTGCTGGGGAAGGTCGACGGTGAGCTGGCCGTGGGCTGCGACGGCTGGCTGGAGCAGGAGGAGGTGGAGGAGCTGACCGGCATCCGGCGCATGGAGCTGCCGTCGTCGGTCGCCCTCGGCGCCGCCTCCCGGCTGCACCGGCTCGGCATAACACCCTCCCCGGCAGGCGACCTGGCGTACACCATGCACCCCTGGGTGGTCAGCGGCAGCAGGCTGCACGACGCGGGCTGGCGCCCGGCCTGGACGAACGAGGAGGTGCTGGCCGAGCTGCTGGAGGAGGTCGCCGGCCGGCACACGGTCGCGGGCCGCCGCCTCGGCCGCAAGGACGCCACCGCCGCCGGCGCCGCCGGCGCCACGGTCGCCCTGCTGGGCGCCGCGGCGGTGGTGCGCCGGGCACGCAAGCGCCGGGGCGTCTGACCTCGCGGTCACTCGCCGTTCCCGCCGTTCCCGTCGGCCCCCGTCGCCACGCCGTCCACGGAGCAGACGGCGGTTCCGCTGCGGGGCTCGGTGGGGCAGCATGAGCCGCATGGCACAGACGCACGAGCACCCCGGCGAGCAGCCCTCACCCGACCCGATCCGGCTGCTGGGCATCCGCGGCACCCCGCTGTCGGTCGACGAGGTGTTCGCCGCGGTCGGCGACTCGGCGGCGGGCGGGACGGCGCTCTTCGTCGGAACGGTCCGCGACCACGATGGCGGCGCGGATGTCGCCCGACTGGGCTACTCGTCCCATCCGACAGCGGAGGCCGAGCTGCGCCGGGTCGCGGAGAAGGTCGCCGCGGACTTCCCCGTGCGGGCGCTGGCGGCCGTGCACCGGGTGGGCGACCTGGAGATCGGCGACCTGGCGGTGGTGGTCGCGGTCTCCTGCCCGCACCGCGCGGAGGCCTTCGCGGCGTCCCGTCGCCTCATCGACGACCTGAAGTCCGAAGTCCCCATCTGGAAACACCAGACCTTCCACGACGGCACCGAAGAATGGGTGGGCGCGTAGCGCCCGCGATGACGCGTAGCGCCTTCCCTTCGGGGGCGTGGGCGGAGTGCGGGTTTCAAACACCTGAGACCGTTGTGCGTGTCGGCGTTGCGTAACCCCGCACCCGCCCCGAGCGTTGGAAGCGCCGAGAGCTAATCTGCTCATCAGTCGGCCGGAAGTCCGGTCGACCAGCGCATTTCCACGTCGGGAGGTCTCGATGGCGGCTCTCCTCTGGTTGCTGATCCCGGTCGCCGCCGGAGTCGTGGCGAGCGTCTGGGGCGGCTGGGCCGCCCGGCGCAAGTCGGTCGTCCCGGACGCGGCAGGCGTGGCCGGATACGAACGGTTCCGCGCCGCCATGGCGCGCACGCACAGTGGCGGGGCCGGTTCCCCCGAGCCCGCCGCTCCGGCCGCCTCGACGCCGCGGGTACCGGCCAACCACGGCACCATGCCGCCCGCCGGGAGCGGTGCGGGCCGGGAAGCGCACTGACTCCCCGGTCCCGTACTGTCGTACGCATGCCACGCCGCACCGCGACCATGCTTGCGTCCACGCTGCTTCTGATAGCCCTGCTGTGCGGGGTCGTGCTGATCAAGGTGCCGTACGCGGAGATGTCCCCGGGGCCGACGTACAACACGCTGGGCGAAGTGGACGGCGAGCAGGTGCTGAGCTTCCCGGGCAAGGACATTCCGGAGAACGCCTACGGCGGGCACCTCAACATGACGACCGTCCGCGTCACCGGTTCCGAGTACCGGATGGACCTGTTCACGGCCCTGCACGGCTGGCTCAGCGAGGACGACGCGGTGGTGCCGCACGAGATCCTCTACCCGGAGGACAAGTCGGCCGAGGAGGTCGACCAGCAGAACGCGGAGGAGTTCAGCCAGTCCCAGGAGAGCGCCAAGGCGGCCGCGCTCAAGGCGATCGGCGAGCCGGTCACCGCCCGGGTGGTGGTGCAGGCGGTCATCGAGGGCGGCCCTTCGCAGGGCACGCTGCACGCGGGCGACATCATCCGGTCGGTGGACGGCGAGCAGGTGCGGAAGCCGACGGAGGTCGCCGACATCGTCACCCGCCACCAGCCGGGCGAGAAGGTCCGCTTCACGGTGGTCCCCGCGGACGAGGTGGAGGACGCGCAGAAGGACGGCCGCGGCATCGGCTCCCTCGACGGCGAAGTGGTCACCGTCCGCACCGAGAAGGCGCCGGAGGACGGCCGCGCCATCGTCGGCATCCAGCCCGGCCTCACCCACACCTTCCCGTTCCGGATCGACATCTCGCTCGCGGACGTCGGCGGCCCGAGCGCCGGGATGATGTTCGCGCTGGGCATCATCGACAAGCTGACGCCCGAGGACAAGCTCACCGGCGGTGCTTTCGTGGCGGGCACCGGCACCATAGACGCGACCGGCCGGGTGGGCGCGATCGGCGGCATCGGCATGAAGACGATCGCCGCCCACGACAAGGGTGCGGAGTACTTCCTCACCCCGGCGAAGAACTGCTCCTCCGCTCTCGCCCACAAGCCCGACGGCCTCACCCTGGTCGAGGTGGAGACGCTCGACGACGCGCTCGGCGCGCTGGAGAAGATCCGCGCGGGCGAGACCGCCGACCTTCCCCGCTGCGGCGGCTGAGCCCGGCCGCCCGGGGCTCCGGTCACCCGGAACCCTGCGGCGCGGACCCGTCACTCAGCCCGTCTCGTCCTTCAGCCGGCCTCGTCGAAGGTCGCGGCGAGGGCGTCCGCCAGCCCCGGCACCAGCCCGGCGCCGGTGAGGACCTCCGTCGAGGCGTCCTTCTCCCGCAGCCGCAGTGCCGATTCGCGGGCGCCGTCGCGCAGCACGCCCACGGTCATCCGGACCTCCTGCCGCTCCGGGTGTTCGGCGACCCACCGCGACAGCCCGGCCTCGTCCATGTCCTCGGGTGCCGAGTCCTCGGCGGAGGGCGGCAGCATCAGCCGCTCGACGGTGAGCGCGCAGCCGGCCACGGCGTCCGGCCAGCCGATCGTGCCCAGGAACTCGTCGAGCGGAGTGCCGGGCGGCAGCTCGTCCTGCTCGACGGGGGTGAGTGCGAGGACGCCCGGCTGCTCCTCGTCGCCGCCCTGCACGCCGAGCTGCTCGGCGAGCCCGGGCTCCTCGGCGCGCAGCCTCGCGGTGTCGACCAGGGCGAAGAGCCGTGCGGGCTGATCCCATCCCAGACCCGCCGCGTACTCGTCGATTTCGAGAACCGCCCTGGTCAGGGGGCTCGTGGCCATCGGGGTGCTGCCTGTCGCGTTGCTGTTCATCGCTCCATCCTGCCGGTCCGGCCCCCGGACTCGGGAACCGGGTAAAGCTTCGGTAAGTTGCCTAGGTGGGCCTACGATGCGGGCCCTGCATCATCCACTGCGAATCTTCGAGGTGCGCACCTTGGCTTTCCAGATGCCGGACCGGGGCTCCGGAGGTCCCACCGGGCCACGGATCAGAGTGGGCCGACCCTCGCGGCGCGCCCGGACCTTGCTCATGACCGCGGGCGTGCTCGCGGTCCTCGCCATGCTCTTCGTCATGTTCGCCGGGTTCTGGACGGACTGGCTGTGGTACCGCTCACTGGACTACAGCTCGGTCTTCACCACCACCCTGGTGACCAAGGTCGGGCTGTTCGCCGTCTTCGGCCTGCTGATGGCCGCCGTCGTCGGGCTGAACATCTGGCTCGCGCACCGGCTGCGGCCGCCGCTGAGCGCCATGTCGCTCGAGCAGCAGAGCCTGGACCGGTACCGCATGGGCATCGCGCCGTACAAGAGGTGGATCCTGCTCGGCATCGCCGCGCTGGTCGGTCTCGTGTCCGGCGCGTCCGCCGCCGGGCAGTGGCGGAAGTGGCTGCTGTGGGTGAACGGCGTGGACTTCGGCACCACCGACCCGCAGTTCGGCATGGACGTCGCCTTCTACGCGTTCGACCTGCCGTGGTACCGCTTCCTGCTCGGCTTCGGGTTCGCCGCGACGGTGCTCTCGCTGATCGCCGCCGGCCTGGTGCACTACCTGTACGGCGGGCTGCGCGTCACCAGCCCCGGGGCCCGCGCCACCGCGCAGGCGACCGGCCACCTCTCGGTGCTGCTCGGCGTCTTCGTCGCTCTGAAGGCCGTGGCGTACTGGCTGGACCGGTACGGCCTCGCGGTGAAGGGCAGCGACTTCAAGGCCACGGAGAACTGGACCGGTCTGAAGTACGTCGACGCCAACGCGTACCTGCCGGCGAAGACCATCCTCTTCATCATCGCGATCATCTGCGCCGTGCTGTTCTTCGCGACCCTGTGGCGGCGTACCTGGCAGCTCCCCGTCATCGGCTTCGGCCTGATGGTGCTCTCCGCCATCCTCATCGGCGGCCTCTACCCGGCGATCGTGCAGAAGTTCCAGGTCGAGCCGAACGAGCAGGCCAAGGAAACGCCGTACATCAAGAAGAACATCAAGGCGACGCGCGACGCGTACAACATCAACGACTCGCGCGCGACCAACTACTCGGGCACCAGCAAGGCCGGCGACCAGGAGCTGCGGAACGCGGCGGACACCACCGCCGCCCTCCGCCTCCTCGACCCGAACGTCGTCTCGCCGACCTTCCAGCAGAAGCAGCAGGTGCGCGGGTACTACGAGTTTCCCGCCACGCTGGACGTGGACCGCTACACCACGGAGGACGGCGAGGAGGTCGACTCGGTGGTCGGTCTCCGTGAGATCGACCCCGACGGCATCCCGAAGAAGGGGTGGATCAACGAGCACTTCAAGTACACCCACGGCTACGGCATGGTGGCGGCGAAGGGCACCGAGGTCGACAAGGACGGCGAGCCGGTCTTCCTGGAGAAGAACCTGCCGCCGCGGGGCGAGCTGGGCGAGTACCAGCCGCGGATCTACTACGGCGAGCAGACGACGGAGTACTCCATCGTCGACGGCCCGCAGAAGGAGATCGACTACGTCGGGGACGGCGCGGAGGTCACGTACTCCTACACCGGCGACGGCGGCGTCGAGCTGTCCAACCCGTTCAACCGGGCCGCGTACGCGATGAGCTTCGGCGAGCCGCGCATCCTGTACTCGGGTGCCATCGGCGAGGGCTCGCAGATCCTCTACAACCGGACGCCGAAGGAGCGGGTCGAGGCGGTCGCCCCGTGGCTGACGATCGACGGCGACCCCTACCCGGCGATCGTGGACGGCAAGGTCCAGTGGATCGTCGACGCCTACACGACGACCAACAACTACCCGTACTCCTCCCGCACCACGCTGGGCGACACCACCACCGACGCCCTGACCGACAGCCAGCGCTCGGTCGTCGCCCAGCAGAACCGGGTCAACTACATCCGCAACTCGGTGAAGGCCACCGTCGACGCCTACACCGGCGAGGTCGAGCTCTACCAGTGGGACGAGAAGGACCCGGTGCTGAAGACCTGGATGAAGGCCTTCCCGGGCACCGTGGAGCCGAAGAGCGCGATCAGCAAGGACCTCAAGGAGCACATGCGCTATCCGCAGGACCTGTTCAAGGTCCAGCGCGAGCTGCTCACCCGCTACCACGTCACGTCCGCCTCGCAGTTCTACAGCGGCAGCGAGCGCTGGCAGATCCCGGACGACCCCACGCGCGAGGGCAGCACGGCAGTTCCGCCGTACTACCTGAGCATGAAGCTGCCGGGGGAGAAGGAGCAGACGTTCTCGCTGACCACCACCTTCAACCCGGTGGAGCGTGAGACGCTCGGCGCCTTCATGGCGGTGGACGCGAACGCGACGAGTCCGAACTACGGGCGGATCGACCTGCTGAGACTGCCCTCCAACACCACGGTGGCCGGGCCGCAGCAGGTGCAGAGCAAGATCAACTCCGATCCGGAGATCGCCGACGACCTCAACATCCTCAAACGCGGCGACTCCGAGATCGAGTACGGCAACCTGCTGACGGTGCCGCTCCGGGGCGGCCTGCTCTACGTCGAGCCGGTGTACATCGAGGGCGCGAACACCAGCTATCCGCGTATGCGGAAGGTCGTCGCGGTCTACGGCGAACGGGTCGCGTTCGAGAACACGCTGGAGGAGGCGCTGAACAACGTCTTCCAGGCCGACGGGACCGGCGACACGGGTGAGGATCCCGGTCAGGATCAGGGCCAGGACCCCGGCGAGGACCAGGGTCAGGACCCGGGTGGCGATCCGCCCGGCGACCCGGACCTCCAGCAGGCCCTCCAGGACATCGAGGACGCCTACGAGCGCAGCGAGGAGGCTTTCCGCGAGGGTGACTGGGGTGCCTACGGGCGAGCCCAGGAGGACCTGAAGGAGGCCATCCAGGACGCCGCCGACGCGCGTGCGGGCGGCGGTTCCTGACGGGAAAATCGGACGAAGGGCCCGGGGTCAACGACTCCGGGCCCTTCGCTTGTCCGGGGGATGTCCGGTGTTCGGTGTTTGAGTGATCTCCGTGTCGGGAAGTCGACAAAACGCTGAAGTGACCTCATGGGGAGCGGTATTGAGGTGTACGCGGGTTGCGGGTGATGCGACGATGGGGCTTATGGGGGACAAGGTCAGACTTGACGATCGGGATGTCGGGGGTGGCACGCCGGACATCAACGCGATGAGTGTGCTGGGTGCGCAACTGCTGCGCCGGGGGGATCTCGACGCCGCCGAGCCGAAGCTGCGCGCCGCGACGGCCGCGGGCGACCGCGCGGCGGCCAACAATCTGGGCGTGCTGCTGCACCAGCGCGGTTACCCCGACGAGGCCGCCGGGTGGTGGCGGGTCGCCGCCGTGGCCGGCTCCGCCGCAGCGGCGCACGCGCTGGGCCGCCACCACCGGGAGCGGGGCGACGAACCGGCCGCGCACTACTGGCTGGTGCAGTCCGCCGAGTCCGGTCACGCCCTCGGGGCGTACGCGCTCGCCGACCTGCTCGCCCACCGCGGCGAGGAGGGCGCCCGGGAGTGGTTCCGGGCCGCCGCGGAACAGGGCCACCGCGAGGCGGCGTACCGGCTCGCGAAGATCACCGAGGACCGTGGGGGCGAGGGCGGCCGCAAGGAGGCCGAGCAGTGGTACCGGCAGGCCGCCGCACGCGGCCACCGCCTCGCCGCGCTGCGCCTGGGCACCATCCTCGAACGCCGCGGTGAGCTGAGGGAGGCCGGCCGGTGGTACCTCACCTCCGCCAAGGACGGCGAGTCCCGTGCCGCCTGCGCCCTGGGCTTCCTGCTCCGCGACGCCGGCGACGAGGACGGCGCCGCCGAGTGGTGGCGCCGCGCCGCCGAGGGCGGGGACGGCAACGCCGCCAACGCCCTCGGCGCCCTGCACGCCTCCCGTGGCGAGCGGCAGACCGCCGAGCGCTGGTACCGCGCCGCGCTGGACGCGGGCGACGACAACGGCGCGTTCAACCTCGGCCTGCTCTGCTCCGCGCAGGGCCGTACGGCCCAGGCCGAGCAGTGGTACCGGCGGGCCGCGTACGCCGGACACCACGAGGCGGCGAACGCGCTGGCCGTCCTGCTGCTCCAGCGGGGTGACGCGGACGGTGCCGAGCCGTGGTTCTCGAAGGCCGCCGAGGCGGGCAGCGTGGACGCCGCCTTCAACCTCGGCATCCTCCACGTGGGCCGGGGCGACGATCACGGCGCGCGCATCTGGTACGGGCGCGCGGCGGACGACGGGCACGCGGAGGCGGCTCTCCAGGTCGGCCTCGCGCTCCAGCGGGACGGCGACGACCACGCCGCCGAGCGCCATCTGCGGCGTGCCGCGGGCGGCGGCAGCATCGAGGGCGCCTTCCGGCTGGGCGTGCTGCTGGAGCAGCAGGCGCAGGAGCCGCGGGAGCGCAGCGCCGACGTGCTGCCCGGCCGTGACGAGTTCGAGGAGTGGTACGAGCGGGCGGCCGAGCAGGGACACCGGCGCGCGCAGGTGCGGCTGGGCATGTGCGCCTCCGCGCGCGGCGACGTCGTGGACGCCGCCCGCTGGTACCGCGCGGCCGCCGAGGGCGGCAGCCCGAACGGCGCGTTCAACCTCGGACTGCTGCTGGCCCGTGAGGGCGGCGAGCCCGAGGCCGCGCTGTGGTGGACCCGAGCGGCGGAGGCCGGCCACGGCCGTGCGGCCCTGCGGCTGGCACTGGTCGCCGCCCGGCGCGGTGAGCTGGCCGAGGGCCGGCGCTGGTGTGCCCGTGCCGTCGAGATGGGGCCCGAGGAGGTCGCGGAGCGCGCGGCGCGGCTGGCCGACGCTCTCGCCGACGAGCTCTCGGCGTGACCGTGGGGCGGGGTGGCCCGCCTCACGGCGGCGCCGCCGCGCCGGGCGGGCCCCGGCCGGAGCGGCGGGGTCGGGTGTCCCGTGTCCGAGGGCGCGGCGGGTACGCGATTTGCACCGGCGTCCTGTGGTCCGCTACAGTGATCACACAACGGCGCGGGGTGGAGCAGCTCGGTAGCTCGCTGGGCTCATAACCCAGAGGTCGCAGGTTCAAATCCTGTCCCCGCTACTGAAGACGAAGGGCCCGGAACGGTGTTCCGGGCCCTTCGTCGTGTGTGCGTGTCGCGCGACTGCCGCGTGGGCTGCGCGAGGGCGGCAGCGACGGTGCCCTCGGGTGTCAGGCCGCGGCGCAGTCGGGGCACAGCCCCCGGTAGGTGATCGTCGCGCCCGCCACGGAGAAGCCGTAACGCTCCCCGTCGGGCAGCGAGGCGAGCGGGTCGCCGGTCGGGTGCACGTCGCGGATCGTTCCGCACTGCGAGCAGACCAGGTGCTGGTGGCTGTGCCGGGCGTTGGGGTCGTACCGCTTGGCGCGCCCGTCGGTGCTGACCTCTCGCACCTCGCCCAGCGTGACCAGTTCGCTCAGCGTGTTGTAGACCGTGGCCCGCGCGATCTCCGGAAGCCGGTCCGTGGCGCGCGCGTGGACCTCGTCGGCCGTGTAGTGCACGTGGTCGCCGTCGAGCACTTCGGCGACGACGCGCCGCTGTGCGGTGAGCCGCCAGCCGCGCTCTCTCAGTCGTTGCAGAAGGTCGCTCATGCCCCCAAGCCTAGCAGTCGGACGTTCCATGGCCAGACCCCGTACGGCTTTCGGAGTCTTCTTGACTTGGACAATGTCCAATGTAGGATCGAGTGCAGATCACCAGGGGAACGGTTTCCCGCAGGACGGGTCCCCGAGCACCGAGGAGGCGGATGTGACCGCGCAGCAGTACGAGACCACCGGCCCGCTGACGACCGAGTCCGGCGCACCCGTCGCGGACGACCAGAACAGTCAGACGGCCGGTGCCGGCGGCCCGGTGCTGGTCCAGGACCAGCACCTGCTGGAGAAGCTCGCCCACTTCAATCGTGAGCGCATCCCGGAGCGCATCGTGCACGCCCGCGGCGCCGGCGCGTACGGCACCTTCACCGTCACGCGCGACGTGACCCCCTACACCCGCGCCGCGTTCCTCTCTGCGGTGGGCAAGGAGACGGAGGTCTTCGCCCGTTTCTCGACCGTGGCCGGCAACCTGGGCGCGGCGGACGCGGTCCGCGACCCCCGCGGCTTCGCGCTGAAGTTCTACACCGAGGAGGGCAACTACGACCTCGTCGGCAACAACACCCCGGTGTTCTTCATCAAGGACGCCGTGAAGTTCCCGGACTTCATCCACACGCAGAAGCGCGACCCGTACACCGGCTCGCAGGAGGCGGACAACGTCTTCGACTTCTGGGGGCTGTCGCCGGAGTCCACGCATCAGGTGACCTGGCTCTTCGGCGACCGCGGGATCCCCGCCTCCTACCGCCACATGCACGGCTTCGGCTCGCACACCTTCCAGTGGAGCAACGCCGACGGCGAGGCCTTCTGGGTCAAGTACCACTTCAAGACCGACCAGGGCGTCAAGAGCCTCACCCAGGCCGAGGCGGACGAACTGGCCGGCAAGGACCCGGACAGCCACCAGCGCGACCTGCGCGAGTCCATCGAGCGGGGCGACTTCCCGAGCTGGACGGTCTACGTCCAGGTCATGCCGGTGCAGGACGCGGCGGCCTACCGCTTCAACCCGTTCGACCTGACGAAGGTCTGGCCGCACGCGGACTACCCGCTGCACGAGATCGGCCGGATGGAGCTCCACCGCAACCCGGAGAACATCTTCGCCGAGGTCGAGCAGTCGATCTTCTCCCCGCACCACTTCGTGCCGGGCATCGGCCCGTCCCCGGACAAGATGCTCCAGGGCCGCCTCTTCGCGTACGGAGACGCACACCGCTACCGCGTCGGCATCAACGCCGACCACCTCCCGGTGAACCGCCCGCACGCCACCGAGGCGCGCACCCACGGCCGGGACGGCTTCCTGTACGACGGCCGGCACGGCGGGCGGAAGAACTACGAGCCGAACAGCTTCGGCGGGCCGCCCCAGACCGGCCGCCCGCTGTGGGAGCCGGTCGCGGTCTCCGGGCGGACCGGCGACACCGAGGCCCCCTCCCACGCCGAGGACGACGACTTCGTCCAGGCCGGCGACCTCTACCGGCTGATGACGGAGGAGGAGAAGGGCCGGCTCATCGACAACCTGGCCGGCGCCATGGCGGGCATCACCCACGACCACATCGCGGAGCGCGCCATCGAGAACTTCCGCAGGGCGGACCCGGACTACGGCAAGCGGCTGGAGGCCGCGGTACAGGCCCTCCGCGGCTGACCCGGGGTCGCGCACCCCGGTGGGCATCCGCTCGCCGTGAAGAGCCGGAGGGACCGGACGCCATGGGGCTCCGGTCCCTCCGGTCCGTCGGGGCCGGGAGTGCCTGCGGGCGGGGTCAGCCCGCGGACACCGTCGCGTCGTAGGCGTCCGGGATGCCCGACCAGCACCGCACGATGTCGCGGACGGACACCACGCCCACGGGCTCCTGCTCGTCCAGCACGATCAGGTGGCGGAAGCCGCCGTGCGCCATGGCCTGGGCGGCCTCGTGCAGCGTCCACCGCGGGCCGGCGAAGACGACGTCCGTGGTGGTGTGCCCCTGGGCGGTCTCCTGTTCCGGGTCCTGGCCGGCGCCGACCGAGTTGAGGATGTCCCGCTCGGTGAGGATGCCGATGCCGCCGGCGTCGGGATCGAGGACCACCGCGGCGCCGACGCGCCGGGCGGACATCAGCTCGGCGGCCTGCCGCAGCGAGTGGGTCGGGCCGATGGTCAGAACCACGGTGCTCATGGCGTCCTGTACGAGGGTGGGCATGGCGTGTGAGCCCCTCTCGGGTAGCTGTTGCGGGCCTTGCGAAGCGTTTCACAAGGTCACAAGCGGTTCGAGTCTTCATGCTCACACGCCGCCCCGGACACAACAAGAGGGCGCCCGCCCGCCGGCGCGCGCCCCCGGCCGCAGCACTGGCTCACGGAACCGGCCCGGTCAGGCCGTCAGCCGCCCCAGCAGCTCGTCGTGCAGCAGGCCGTTCGAGGCCGCCGCGTTCCCGCTGTGCGGGCCCGGCCTGCCGTCCAGTCCGGTGAAACGGCCGCCCGCCTCCTCGATGATCACGGCGCTCGCCGCCATGTCCCACAGGGACAGCTCCGGCTCCGCGCACATGTCCACCGAGCCCTCGGCGACCATCATGTACGGCCAGAAGTCGCCGTACGCGCGCGTACGCCAGCAGGACCGGGTCAGGTCGAGGAAGCCGCCGAGCATCCCGCGCTCCTCCCAGCCCGAGAGCGACGAGTAGGCGAACGAGGCGTCCGCGAACCGGCCGACGCGCGACACGTGCATCCGGGTGGCCTGCGAGAGGCTGCGTCCGGTGTACGCGCCACCGCCCTGCACGGCCCACCACCGGCGGTGCAGCGCGGGCGCGGAGACCAGCCCCACCACCGGACGGTCGCCCCCCTCCGTCGTCTCGGTGAGCGCGATCAGGGTCGCCCACACGGGTACGCCCCGGACGTAGTTCTTCGTGCCGTCGATCGGGTCGATGATCCAGCGGCGCGGACCGTTCCCCTCGGTGCCGAACTCCTCGCCCAGCACGCCGTCGCGCGGGCGCGCCCGCCGCAGGGACGTGCGGATCAGCTCCTCGGCCGCTTTGTCCGCCTCGCTGACCGGCGTCATGTCCGGCTTGGTCTCCACCTTGAGGTCGAGGGCCTTGAACCGTTCCATGGTCGTGGCGTCGGCGGCGTCGGCCAGGACATGGGCGAGGCGCAGATCATCGTGGTAGTCCGGCATGTGCGAACAGTATCGACCGTCTCCCCGGGCGGCCACACGAGCGTGGCCGTCCGGGTGCGTCGCCCGGTGCGGCGCGTATTGACAGCCCCTGCGGACGCGTCGATTCTGTGCCCGCGCCACGTGCGCGCGCTGCGCGTGCACGCCGCACGGAGGTGGGGATGCCGACCGCACGCGAGAGCCTGCTCGACGCCGCGCACGAGGCCGTGTCCACCCGGCCGTGGACGGGCGTCCGCATGGTCGAACTGGCCGCGAGCGCCGGTGTCTCGCGGCAGACCCTCTACAACGAATTCGGCAACAAGGACGGGCTCGGCCGGGCGCTGGTGCACCACCGCGTCGAGGGCTTCCTGCGCGGTGCCGCGGCGGTCGCTGCGCAGGCCGTCCGGGGCGGGGCGGACCCGCCGACGGGGCTGGCGGTCGCCGCCGGGTGGATGCTCCGCACGATCGGCGGCGAGCCGATCGTGCGGTGTGCGCTCACCGGGTGCTGGACCGGGCGGATGCCGCCGGCGGCGCGCGGCGAGCCGGGGACGCCCCAGGAACTCGCGGACGAGCTGCTGCGGCGGCTGGTCGCGGCGCTCGCCGCCGACGCGGCGCGGGCCGAGCCGCTGCACCTCGCCTGCGACGCGGGACTCCGCCTTGCGCTCTCCTATGTCGTCGTACCCGTGCCCGGCGCGGAGGACGAGGCGTGCACCCGCATCCACGACGTCACCCGCGCTCTCCTCTGAGGCCCGCGCCTCCTCCGGCGCCGGCGGTGCGACGCGGCGTCAGTCGCCCTCGTGGGGTTCGCGGGTGGCGAGGAGGCGTCGCAGGGAGTGGAGGCGGGCCGGCTCCGCACGGCCGTCGGCGACCCACGCGTCCAGCGCGCAGTCCGGCTCGTCGTGGCTGCACGCCCGGGGGCAGCCCTCCGTGCCGGGCTCCAGGTCCGGGAAGGCGTGGATGACGCGCCCCGCGTCCACGTGGTGCAGTCCGAACGACCGCACGCCGGGGGTGTCGATCACCCACCCGGAGTCGCCGGCCAGGGGCAGCGCCAGTGCCGAGGTGGTCGTGTGCCGGCCCCGCCCCGTGACCGCGTTGACGTGACCGGTGGCCCGTCGGCGGGCGGGCGGCACCAGCGCGTTCACCAGCGTCGTCTTGCCGACCCCGCTGTGGCCGACGAACGCGGTGGTGCGGCCGTAGAGCCGCTCGCGCACCCGCTCGGCCGCGTCGCCGTTCGCCAGCTCCTCCCGGTTGCAGACGACGTACCGCACGCCGAGGGGCGCGTACGTCTCCAGCAGCGGGCCGGCCGCCGCGAGGTCGGATTTGGTGAGCACCAGCAGCGGGTCGAGTCCCGCGTCGTACGCCGCGACGAGGCAGCGGTCGATCAGCCGCGGCCGCGGCTCCGGGTCGGCCAGCGCGGTGACGATGGCGAGCTGGTCGGCGTTGGCGACGACGACGCGCTCGTACGGGTCGTCGTCGTCCGCCGTGCGCCGCAGCACCGAGGCCCGCTTCTCGACCCGCACGATGCGGGCGAGGGTGTCCTTCGCGCCGGACAGGTCCCCGACCACGGCGACCCGGTCGCCGACGACCACGCCCTTGCGGCCCAGTTCGCGGGCCTTCATCGCGGTGATCGTGCGGCCGTCGACCAGGCAGGTGAGCCGGCCGCGGTCGACGGTGACGACGAAGCCCTCGGCCGCGTCCTCGTGCTTGGGCCGCCGGTGGGTGCGGGGCCGGCTGCCGCGGCGGCCGGGGCGTACGCGGATGTCGTCCTCGTCGGTGTGCTTGCCGTAGCGGCGCATCCCGGCCGCCCTCTACGCCCGTGCTCCGGCGGGGGACGCGGCGGAGGTGCCGAGCATGCCGTGCCACAGCTCCGGGAAGTCCGGGAGGGTCTTGCCGGTGGTGGCGATGTTCTCCACGCGTACGCCGTCGACGGCCAGCCCGAGCACCGCGCCCGCGGTGGCCAGCCGGTGGTCGTCGTAGGTGTGGAAGACCCCGGCGTGCAGCGGCCGGGGCCGGATGCGCAGGCCGTCCTCGGTCTCGGTGACGTCGCCGCCGAGCCCGTTCATCTCCCGGGCGAGCGCGGCCAGCCGGTCGGTCTCGTGCAGCCGGAGGTGCGCGACGCCGCGCAGCACGGTCTCGCCGTCGGCGAGCGCGGCGACGGCGGCGATGCCCGGCGTCAGTTCGCCGACCTCGCCGAGGTCGATGTCGACGCCCCGGACGCGGCCCGAGCCGGTGCACGTGAGACCGCGTTCGTCCAGTTCGCAGGAGCCGCCCATGGCGGTGAGGAGGTCGCGCAGCGCGTCGCCCGCCTGCGTGGTGTGCCGCGGCCAGTCCGGGACGGTCACGCGGCCGCCGGTGACCAGCGCCGCGGCGAGGAACGGCTGCGCGTTGGACAGGTCCGGCTCGACGACCACGTCGCGTCCGAGCAGCGCGCCCGGCGTCACCCGCCAGACGTCGGCCTCCCCGCCGTCCTCGGGGGTGTCGACCCGGGCGCCGGCGGCGCGCAGCATCTCCACGGTCATCCGGATGTGCGGCATCGACGGCAGCCTGCCGCCGACGTGCCGTACCTCGACGCCCTGGTTGAAGCGCGCCCCGGACAGCAGCAGCGCGCTGACGAACTGGCTGGAGGAGGAGGCGTCGATCTCGACCGCGCCGCCCTCCAGGGAGCCCGCGCCGTGCACGGTGAGCGGGAGCGCGCCGCGCCGGTCGTCGTCGACGCGGGCGCCGAGGGCGCGCAGCGCGTCGATCACGCCGTGCAGCGGCCGTTCGTACGACCGCGGGTCGCCGTCGAAGCGGACGGGTCCGTCGGCGAGGGTGGCGACGGGCGGCAGGAAGCGCATCACGGTGCCCGCGTTGCCGACGTCGACGGTCGCGGGGCCGTGCAGGCCGGCCGGGATGACCCGCCACACCTCTCCGCTCCCCGCCGTCCCGCTGACCGGCGCGGTGCTGGAGGACGCGGTCTCCTCGATCTCGACGCCCATCGCCCGCAGCGCGGAGGCCATCAGCAGCGTGTCGCGGGACCGCAACGGGCGCCGCAGCCAGCCGGGTTCGGCGGCCAGGGAGGCGAGCACCAGGGCGCGGTTGGTGACCGACTTGGACCCGGGCACGGTCACGGTCGCGTCCACGGGGTCCGCGGCGAGCGGGGCGGGCCAGAGGGCGGGGTCCGCGACGGGGCGGCCGGTGGTCTCGGTCATGGCTCAACCTTAGAGGCTGCGCCCCTGCGCACGGCGCCCGGACGGGCCCGGGGCGGCGCAAGTACGGGGCCGGCCCGCCCTCAGAGGTCGAGCAGCCAGCGCCCGCCGCCCGCGAGGGAGCACAGCGACACCGCGTGGAACAGCAGCAGCCACAGGAACGGCGGCACGTGCGTCAGCCGGGACAGCTGGTCGACGTCGGAGTCGGGGGCCCCGCCGCGCCGCCGTTTGGCCTGGAGCTCGAACACCGGCCGGACGCCGCCCAGCAGCAGGAACCACACCACGCCGTAGGCGAAGGCGGCCTGGACCTGCGGGCCGGTCAGCCACGACACCAGGAGGAAGGCGCCGCCGGTGAGGACGACGGTGAGCACGCCGTACGCGTTGCGGACCATCACCAGCATCGCCAGGAGCAGCAGGGTGGCGCCCCACAGCAGCAGCGTGATGTGGTCGGCGGCCAGCAGCCAGGCCCCGCCGAGGCCGAGCAGCGGGGGAGCGGTGTAGCCGGCCGCGGCGGTGAGCACCATGCCGACGCCGTGCGGCTTCCCGCGCGAGACGGTGAGGCCGGAGGTGTCCGAGTGCAGCCGGATGCCGTCCAGGCGTCGGCCGGTGAGCAGCGCGGTCAGGCCGTGCCCGCCCTCGTGCGCGATGGTCACCGCGTTCCGGGACAGCCGCCACACGCGGTGCGGGGCGATCGCGGCGAACGCGACGGCGGCGGTGGCGAGTACGACCCACAGGTCGGGGTCGGGCTGGGTGCCCAGGACCCGGTCCCACAGGTCGGTGATGCCCCTGGTGTCCATGCTGCGACGTGCCTCCCCTGGCCCCCGGCGGTCCGGACGCGGTCCCCGCCTCCGCGCACGGCCGCGTTGTCGGTGTGCCGTGGCAGTCTTGCACTCATGTGCGGACGGTACGCGGCCAGCAGGAAGCCCGAGGACCTCGTCGGGCTGTTCGACGTGCAGAAGTGGGAGCCGGAGGAGGCGCTCGCGGCGGACTGGAACGTCGCGCCGACCAAGGACGTGTACGCGGTGCTCGACCGGCCGGAGAAGGGGTCGGACGACCCCGGCCCCGTACGTCAGCTGCGGACGCTGCGCTGGGGGCTGGTCCCGGGGTGGGCCAAGTCGCCGGACATGGGCGTGAAGATGATCAACGCGCGGGCGGAGACGGTGCACGAGAAGTCCGCCTACCGCAAGCCGTTCGCGGCCCGTCGCTGCCTGCTCCCCGCCGACGGCTACTTCGAGTGGGTGACGGGGAACAGGGAGCTGGACCTGGAGCAGGAGGGGAAGCGGAAGCGGCCGCGCAAGCAGCCGTACTTCGTGACGCCGGCCGACGGCGGCGTGATGGCGATGGCCGGGCTGTACGAGTTCTGGCGCGACCGCACCCGGGCCGACGACGACCCGCGCTCCTGGTGGGTGACGTGCACGGTGGTGACGACCGCCGCCGAGACGGGCCTGCTGGCCGGGGCGACCGGGGAGGCGGACGCGGGTCCGCAGTCGCTGGCCGACATCCACCCCCGGATGCCGCTGGTGCTGACCCCCGACAGGTGGGACGCGTGGCTGGACCCGGCGAGGACCGACCCGGACGAGGTCCGCGCGCTGCTCGCCCAGCCGCCTGCGGGCCTGCTGCGCGCCTACCCGGTGTCGACGGAGGTGAGCAACGTGCGGAACAACGGGCCGGAGCTGGTCGAGGAGATCGCGGCCCCCGAGGAGCCGACGCTCTTCTGACGGCCCGCGGCGGGTGGGCCGCGGCGCGTTCGGCGGCCGTACGCGTTCCGGCGGCGCGCCCCCGGCGGTGCGCGGGTCCCGGGCCCGCGCGGTGGAGAATCGCCGCATGCCCGCACGCGAAACCGTCGCCACCCCCACCGGGGACGCCCGCCTCACCTGGTACCCGGCAGACCGGCCCCGCCGGGTGCTCGCCCTCGGCCACGGCGCCGGGGGCGGCATCGAGGCCCGCGACCTCCGGGCGCTCGCCGGGGCCCTGCCGCCGCACGGCACCACCGTCGCCCTGGTCGAGCAGCCCTGGCGGGTCGCCGGGAAGAAGGTCGCCCCCGCCCCGAAGACTCTGGACGCGGCGTGGACCGCGCTCTGGCCCGCACTTCAGGCCCGGACGGAAGGCGGCGAGCTCCCCCTCGTCGCCGGCGGACGCAGCGCCGGGGCGCGCGTCGCCTGCCGCACGGCGGGCGCGCTCGGCGCGGTCGCCGTGCTCGCGCTGTCGTTCCCGCTGCACCCGCCGGGCCGCCCGGAGAAGTCGCGCGCCGGTGAACTGACCGACGCCGGCCTGCCCACTCTGGTCGTCCAGGGCGAGCGGGACCCCTTCGGGCGGCCCGCCGAGTTCCCGGCCGGTACGCGGCTCGCCACCGTCCCCGGCGGGGACCACGGCTTCGCCGTGCCGAAGACCGCCGCGGTGTCACAGGACGAAGCGCTGCGGACACTCACCGAAGCCGTGCAGTCGTGGATCGTCGCGGGAATGCCGTCGGCCCCCTGAGGTGTTGTACGGGCTGCGGCGGTGACCACACCGCCCGAACGTCTACGCCCTATGCGAAAGGAAGCCGCCCCCATGGGTTCTGTCGCTTGCCCGCAGCGTCCCCAGGCCGCTGACCTGGACTGGGCCACGCTCGCGTTGGCCGGTGGCGCCGGGAATCCGGCGGCGGAGGCTGCGGAACGTCGTCTATCCTCCGGGACGAGCGGGTACTCGTTTCTGCCCGCAGGAGCTACGGAGGAGGTGGGTCCGGTCACCGGCACCGGCGACGGCACGAACAGCGCGCGCGACGCGGAGCAGCAGGAGAGCGCGGGGGAGCGCAGTGCGCGCTTCGAGCGCGACGCCCTGCAGTTCCTGGACCAGATGTACTCCGCCGGCCTCCGCATGACCCGGAACCCCGCCGACGCGGAGGACCTGGTGCAGGAGACCTATGCCAAGGCGTACGCGTCGTTCCACCAGTTCCGGGAGGGCACCAATCTCAAGGCGTGGCTCTACCGGATCCTCACCAACACCTTCATCAACTCCTACCGCAAGAAGCAGCGCGAACCGCAGCGCAGCGCGGCCGAGGAGATCGAGGACTGGCAGCTCGCCCGCGCCGAGTCGCACATGTCGACGGGGCTCCGTTCCGCGGAGGCCCAGGCGCTGGACCACCTGCCCGACTCGGACGTGAAGCAGGCCCTCCAGGACATTCCGGAGGAGTTCCGGATCGCCGTGTACCTGGCGGACGTCGAGGGGTTTGCGTACAAGGAGATCGCGGACATCATGGGGACACCCATCGGCACCGTGATGTCCCGGCTGCACCGCGGCCGTCGTCAACTGCGCGGCATGCTCGAGGACTACGCGCGCGAGCGCGGACTCGTCCCCGCCGGTGCCGGTACGGACGCGTCGCACGACGGGAAAGGCTCGGGCTCATGAGTTGCGGAGAGCCGCACGAGACGGACTGCTCCGAGATCCTGGACCACCTCTACGAGTACCTCGATCAGGAGATGCCCGAGAGCGACTGCGCCAAGTTCCAGGTGCACTTCGACGAGTGCTCCCCGTGCCTGGAGAAGTACGGACTGGAGCAGGAGGTCAAGAAGCTCGTCAAGCGGTGCTGCGGGCACGACGACGTACCGACCGACCTGCGGTCCAAGGTGATGGGGCGGATCGAGAAGATCCGCGCCGGGGAGATCGGCCCGGACGCGGGCGCCGCCTCGCGCGCCGGTGACGAGGGCCGGGCCGGGCGCTGAGCCCGGCGCGGTCGGCGCTGCCGCCCGAGCCCGCTCGTACTTTCACAGCTCGCACGTCTGTGCGAATGTGAGACACTCGAAAGGCTGACATCCGCGGGCCTCCGCCGGGTGGATTTCCCGACACGCCCGCCGCGCCTCCCGCCACCGCCCCTATTCTCCCTGCCCTGTGCCGGACGGGGAGGAGGCGCGATGGGAGCACGGGCCGCCGGGCTCGCCGCGAGCGCGCGGGCGCTCGTGCTCGCCGCCGCGCTGGCCGCCCTCGTGTGCGCCCTCCCCGCGCTCCTGCACCCCGCCCGTACCGACTGGGCGGCGCTCTCCCTGCTCGCCGGCCTGTATGCCGCGGCCGAGACCCTGCCCCGCCTGCCGCAGCTCTTTCCGCAGGCGGGGCGGCGGGCCCCGCAGCTGGCCCGCGCGTGGGGCGGCGGGGAGGCCGCGCCGCCGGAGGTGTGCGGGCCACTGCTGCTCACCGCCGTCCTGCTGCTCCGGCCGGAGGGCGCGGCGCTGGTCCCGGTCGTGGGTGCCCTCGCCGGCCGGGTCCCCGCACGTCACGCCGGCGCCCGTCGCGTGTGGCGCGCCGCCCGGCTGTCCCTGGCCGCCTACGCCGCCGGCGCCGCGGCCCGGCTGCTCCCGGCGACCGGCGCCGGAGCGGCACCGGGACCGGGCGGCGCGGAGGCGCCGGCCGCGTTCGGGCTCCCGGAGGCGCTGCTCCCGGCGGCCCTGGTCGTGGTCGTCTACTGCGCGGCGCTGACCGCACTGGACGGCGCCGTCCTGGTCGCCGCCGAACGGTGCGCCCCGCGCGCCGCGTGGCGCGGCCGCCTCACTCCCCTGTTGCCGCCGCACGCCGTGCACGCGCTCGCCGGGCTTCTGATGGCCGTGCTGTGGCGCAGCCCGTACGGCCCGGCAGCCGCCCTGTCCGTGCTGCTGCCCATGGCGCTGTGCTGCTGGGTCTTCGCCCAGTACCAGCGGGAACAGGCCGCCCACCGGGCGACCGTACGGGCGCTGGTGCAGGCCGTGGACATCAAGGACCGCTACACCCGCGGCCACAGCGAACGGGTGGGCCGCGCCTCCGCCCTGATCGCCCGTGAACTCGGCATGGACGACGGCCGGACCGAGGCGCTGCGGTTCGCGGGCATCCTGCACGACGTCGGCAAGCTCGGCGTGCCCACCCGGCTGCTGCGCAAGGCCGGACCGCTCAGCCCGCTGGAGCGCAGCGTGCTGGAACTGCATCCGGAGTACGGGCACGAGATGGTGCGCGGCATCCGCTTCCTCGGCGACGCCCGCTCCGCGATCCTGCACCACCACGAACGCCTGGACGGCACCGGCTACCCGTACGGCCTCGCGGGCGACGAGATCCCCGAACCCGCCCGGCTGGTCGCCGTGGCCGACGCGTTCGACGCGATGACCTCCCACCGCAGCTACCGCCGCGGACGGCCGGTCGGCGACGCCGTCGCCGAACTCCACCGCTGCGCCGGCACCCACTTCGACCCCTGCATGGTCGACGCCCTCACCCGGGCGCTGGACCGCCACGGGTGGTCCGCGGAGGTCACCGCCGACCCCGCCCGGGACGGCGCCCGCGCCGAACCCGCGGCCCCGCCCGCCCCCCGCTCCCGCTCCCACCGGGCCGTTCCGCCGCCGCGCACGGCCGTACGCCGCCCCGCGCACGGCCGTCACCGTGCGGGGCGTGCCCCCGCCGCAGCCCGGGACCACGTCGCCGAGGCCCGGCCGTTCCCGTCCGGCCCGACCACCCACACCACGGGCGCCGCCCGCCTCGGAGCGTCCGGCGGCGCTCCGGACCGCGACGCGGCGCCGCCGTGCGACGGCCCGGCGGGCGCCGGGGCGGCCCCGTCCACACCGCCGTCCGCCGCCGGGGCACCTTCCGGGCGCCCGCCGGGAGCCCGGGGGCGCCACGCCGCTCCTGCGGGGCCGGGGCATCCCGGCCCCGGGGCCGCTCCGCCGGGTCCGCCCGGTGCCCTGCCGGACGGCTCGGGCGACGCACGCCCCCGCGACGGCGTGCAGGAACGTTCGCCCGCAGGCGCCGGCTCCTCCGGCCCGCCGACGTCCGCATCCCCTCCCGGTCCCGGAGAGCCGACGTGAGGCGACGGGTCGCGGCCGTGCACGCCGCCGCGGCCGCACTCGCACTGGCCGGGCTGCTCGTCACCGTCCGCGACGGCGTGCACCAGCCGGCCGCCGCGCTGGCGTTCGCGCTGCTCGTCGCCGCCGGCGAGGCCGTACGCGTCCGGCTGCCCGGCGGCGCGCACCCGGTCGCACCGCTGGCCACCGCCGCCGCGCTCGGCTACGCGCTGCTGGGCGAGGTCGAGGGCCGTGCCGCCGGTCACGGCGTGCTGCAGGTGGTCGCGGTCACGGCGGCCGGCACCCTCGCCGGCTCCCTCCCGCACCTGGCCCGCGTCCCGCGCCCCGTCCGGCCGGACCGGGAGGCCAGAAGGTTGCTGACGGCCGGCTTCGCCGCCGCCTGCTACCAGCCCCTGCACACGTGGGCCGAGGCGACCGGACTGGACGGGCCGTGGCACGCCCCGCTGGTCCTGCTCGTCCTCCTCCTCACCGCCGGCTGGGACGCGGTGCTGGCCGCCGTGGTGAGTTCCGGCCGCCGCTCGCGGGCGTTCTCGCCGTCGCTGCACGACGCGCTGCGCGGCGCGTTCGGTCTCGTGCAGGCGCTGACCGCCACCGGGGCGGTGCTGGCGCTCGCGGTGGGCGCGGGCGGGCTGTGGGCGCTCCCGGTGTGCTGGGTGCCGCTGCTGCTGGTGCAGTTCGCGGTACGCCGGCACGCCGCCGTACGGGCCACCTACCGGCAGACCATCGCCTCCCTCGCCCGGGCGACCGAGGTGGCCGGCTGCACTCCACAGGGCCACGCCCGCCGCGTCGCCGCGCTGAGCCGGGCCATGGCCCGCGAACTCGGGCTGGCCGAGCCGGACCTCACCGTGCTGGAGTACGCCGCCCTGATGCACGACATCGGCCAGCTGTCCCTGGTGGACCCGCTGGCCGGCGGGGCGACCGAGCCCCTGGAGGACTCCGAACGGCGGCGGATCGCGCTCCTCGGTGGCGCCGTGGTCCGGCAGACCGGTGTCCGCGCGGACGTCGCCCTGGTGGTCGAACGGCAGGCCGACCCGTGGCGTGAACAGCCGCTCACGGCGCGTCTCGTACGGGTCGCCAACGCCTACGAGGAGCTGACCGCGGGGCAGGACCCGGTGGCGGCACCCCTGCGGGCCCTGGAACGGCTGCGGCTGGGCGTCGCCCGCGACTACGACCCGCGGGTGGTCGACGCCCTCGCCCGCGTCGTGGCCCCGGAGCTCCCCGGACCGGCCGCGCCCGCGCCGGGGTCCGCGTCCGGGGCCACGGGTTCGCCTTTCGGGTAGTGAGCGCGAGGGCGAGTGGGCATGGTTGGATGCGAGAGGGGAAACCACGACCAGTGGTGCGCCCCACGTCATCGACGACGCGAACACGCAGCGACAGGCGGGAGTCAGGCGGCACATCGTGAGGATCTTCGGCAAGGTGCGGCACCGTCCCTCCGCCTCCTGGCGGCAGGCGACCGACCGCGCGTTCACGCTCATCGGGGACGGGCGCTACGAGGACGCCGGCGCTCTGCTCACCCGCGCCGCAGACCTGGAGCCGTGGCTCTCCGAGTCCTGGTTCAATCTCGCGCTGCTGCACAAGTTCCGGCACGACTGGGAGCAGGCGCGCGCCGCGGGTCTGCGCGCCGTCGCGCTGCTGGACCGCGACGCGGGCGCCCCCGACTGGTGGAACGTCGGCATCGCCGCCACCGCGCTCCAGGACTGGCCGCTGGCCCGCCGCGCCTGGCAGGCGTACGGGCTGCGGGTCCCCGGAGAGGCGCACAGTTCGGCCGCGGCGGGCGAGCCCACCGGCATGCAGCTGGGGAGCGCCGCCGTCCGGCTCTCCCCGGAGGGCGAGGCCGAGGTGGTGTGGGGCCGCCGCATCGATCCGGCGCGGCTGGAGATCCAGAGCATCCCGCTGCCGTCCTCCGGGCGCCGCTGGGGCGAGGTGATCCTGCACGACGGCGTGCCGCACGGCGAGCGGACCACGGCGGCCGGTCCGGCCTACCCCGTCTTCGACGAGATCGAGCTGTGGGCGCCCTCGCCGGTGCCCACCTGGGTGGTGCTGCTCGACGCGGCCGCCGAGGAGGACCGGGACGCCCTGGAGCGGCTGGCGGCCGACGCCGGATTCGCCGCGGAGGACTGGTCCTCGTCCGTGCGGCTGCTGTGCCGGTCCTGCTCCGAGAGCAGCATGCCGAGCGACGAGGGCGACGGCACCGTTCACCTGGACCCGCACGACCACAGCTCCCCCGGTCATCCCGGGCCCCTCGGCCACATGACGGCGGGCGGGCCCGGCGATCTGTGGGTGCCGGAACGCGAGTGCGGCATCGCCGCCCCCTCCGGGCTGGTGCGGGGTCTGCTGGACGGCTGGGTCGCCGACAGCCCGGACACCCGCGAGTGGCGTGATCTGGAAGAGGTCTGCTGAGGCCGGAGCGACGACCGCGGCGTCCCGGC
Source organism: Streptomyces sp. CNS606 (assembly GCF_000426325.1). Taxonomy (NCBI): domain Bacteria; kingdom Bacillati; phylum Actinomycetota; class Actinomycetes; order Kitasatosporales; family Streptomycetaceae; genus Streptomyces; species Streptomyces sp. CNS606. Next base: position 364,791 of record NZ_KE384522.1, on the reverse strand, counting down.
GGTCCGCCCGCCACCGGTATCCGGCCCGCCGCTGCGGCGCGCCCCGTACCCTGTAGGGCGTATCCCGCGCGGGACGCGCGGTAACGGCCCAGGCGGAGGTCCCGGGGCGGGTGCCCCGAGGACGTGAGGAAGGCGTACGGCGGAATGTCGCAGCAGCATCAGACCCGGTCGGAGCCGGCTGAGGAGTTCGTGGTCGACACCGAGGACTGCGAGGAGCGCGAGCAGGCGTACCGGGCGCGGGGGACGGCTCGCCCGATCACCGTCGTCGGCAATCCGGTCCTGCACAAGGAGTGCAAGGACGTCACCGCGTTCGACGACGATCTCGCGAAGCTGATCGACGACATGTTCGCCAGCCAGCGCGCCGCCGAGGGCGTCGGCCTCGCCGCCAACCAGATCGGCGTCGACGCCAAGGTCTTCGTCTACGACTGCCCCGACGACGACGGCGTCCGGCACGTCGGCGTCGTGGTCAACCCGGTGCTGGAGGAGCTGCCGGCCGACCGGCGGTCGCTGGACGACTCGGGCGAGGGCTGCCTCTCGGTCCCCACCGCGTACGCCGAGCTGGCCCGCCCGGACTTCGCCGTGGTCCGGGGCCAGGACGCCGACGGCAAGCCGATCCGGGTGCGCGGCACCGGCTACTTCGCCCGCTGCCTCCAGCACGAGACCGACCACCTGAACGGCTACCTGTACATCGACCGGCTCTCCAAGCGTGAGCGCAAGGACGCCCTGAAGCAGATGGCCGAGGGCACCCCCCGCTACGAGACCGTCCCCAACGACTGACGGTTCACGGCACACGCGGACGGGCCGGCCGGGGAGACCCGGCCGGCCCGTCCGCGCGTGCCGTCCGACGTGCTCAGAAGTCGTCGTCGAAGGACACCGAGCCCTCGACGGCGACCTGGTACGCCGAGGCGCGCCGCTCGAAGAAGTTCGTCAGCTCCTGCACGTTCTGCAGCTCCATGAAGGAGAACGGGTTCGCCGAGCCGTAGCGGACGGGGAATCCGAGCCGGGCGAGCCGCTGGTCCGCGACGGCCTCCAGGTATTCCCGCATCGAGTCGGTGTTCATACCCGGCAGCCCTTCGCCGCACAGGTCGCGGGCGAACTGCAGCTCGGCCTCCACCGCCTCCTCCAGCATCGCGGTGACCTGCTTCTCCAGCGCGTCGTCGAAGAGGTCGGGCTCCTCGTGGCGGACGGTGTCGACCACGTCGAAGGCGAACGACATGTGCATCGACTCGTCGCGGAACACCCAGTTCGTGCCGGTCGCCAGGCCGTGCAGGAGGCCGCGCGAGCGGAACCAGTACACGTAGGCGAAGGCGCCGTAGAAGAAGAGCCCCTCGATGCAGGCCGCGAAGCAGATCAGGTTGAGCAGGAAGCGGCGCCGGTCCTCGCGCGTCTCCAGCCGTTCCACCTTCTCCACCGAGTCCATCCAGCGGAAGCAGAACTGCGCCTTCTCCCGGATGGACGGGATGTTCTCCACCGCCGCGAACGCCTGGGTGCGTTCGTCCGGATCGGGCAGGTAGGTGTCCAGCAGCGTCAGGTAGAACTGGACGTGCACGGCCTCCTCGAACAGCTGCCGCGACAGGTACAGCCGGGCCTCGGGCGAGTTGATGTGCTTGTAGAGGGTGAGCACCAGGTTGTTCGCCACGATGGAGTCGCCGGTGGCGAAGAACGCCACCAGGCGGCCGATCATGTGCTGTTCGCCGGAGGAGAGCTTGGCGAGGTCGGCGACGTCGGAGTGGAGGTCGACCTCCTCCACGGTCCAGGTGTTCTTGATCGCGTCCCGGTAGCGCTCGTAGAACTCCGGGTACCGCATCGGACGCAGGGTCAGTTCGAAGCCCGGGTCGAGCAGGTTCTTGTGCGTCTTGGGGGTGGTCACTGGCATGCCTCGCAGGACTCGGGGTTCTCCAGGGAGCAGGCGACGGCCTCGTCCGGCGCGGCGCCCTGCTGGGCGGGTACGGCGGCCTGAGCGGTGGCCGACCCGGCCGCCCGCGCGATCCGCGTGGCCGGCCGCGACCGCAGGTAGTACGTCGTCTTGATGCCGCGCTTCCAGGCGTAGGCGTACATCGAGCTGAGCTTGCCGATGGTCGGCGACGCCATGAACAGGTTCAGCGACTGGCTCTGGTCCAGGTACGGGGTGCGGGCGGCCGCCATGTCGATCAGCGCGCGCTGCGGGATCTCCCACGCCGTCCGGTACAGCTCGCGTACCTCCGCGGGCAGCCCCGGGAGGTCCTGCACGCTGCCGTTGGCGTCGCGCAGCGCCTCCCGGGTGGTGTCGTCCCAGCGGCCCAGCCGCTTCAGCTCCTCCACCAGGTAGCCGTTGACCTGGAGGAACTCCCCGCTCAGCGTCTCGCGCTTGAACAGGTTGGACACCTGCGGCTCGATGCATTCGTAAGCGCCGGCGATGGAGGCGATGGTCGCCGTCGGGGCGATGGCCAGCAGCAGCGAGTTCCGCATGCCGGTGGCGGCGATCCGGGTCCGCAGCGCCGACCAGCGCTCCGGCCAGGTCTGTTCGGCCTCCGGGTAGTGGTCGGGGTGGAGCACGCCGCGTGCGGTGCGGGTCGACTCCCAGGCCGGGAGCGGGCCGTGCCGCTCGGCGAGGTCGGCCGACGCCTCGTAGGCGGCGAGCATGATGCGTTCCGAGATGCGGGTGGACAGCTGCTGCGCCGCGGGGGAGTCGAACGGCAGCCGCAGCCGGAAGAAGACGTCCTGGAGGCCCATCAGGCCCAGACCGACCGGACGCCAGCGTGCGTTGGAGCCGCCTGCCTGCTCGGTGGGGTAGTAGTTGACGTCGACCACGCGGTCCAGGAAGGTCACCGCGGTGCGCACGGTGGCGTCCAGACGCTCCCAGTCCATCCCGCCGTCGTCGCCGAGGTGGGCGGCGACGTTGACCGAGCCGAGGTTGCACACGGCGGTCTCGTCGTCGTCGGTCACCTCCAGGATCTCGGTGCACAGGTTGGAGGAGTGGACGACGCGGCCCGGTTCGGCGGTCTGGTTGGCCGTGCGGTTGGCGGCGTCCTTGAAGGTCATCCAGCCGTTGCCGGTCTGCGCGAGGGTACGCATCATCCGCGCGTACAGCTGCCGGGCCGGAACGGACTTCACGGCCTTACCGTCCGCCTCGGCGCGACGGTAGGCGGCGTCGAAGTCGTCGCCCCAGAGGTCCACCAGTTCGGGCACCTCGGCGGGGGAGAACAGCGACCAGTCGGCGTCGGCCTCGACGCGGCGCATGAACTCGTCCGGGATCCAGTGCGCGAGGTTGAGGTTGTGGGTGCGGCGGGCCTCCTCACCGGTGTTGTCCCGCAGCTCCAGGAACTCCTCCAGGTCGGCGTGCCAGGTCTCCAGGTAGACGCAGGCGGCGCCCTTGCGCCGGCCGCCCTGGTTCACCGCGGCGACCGAGGCGTCCAGCGTGCGCAGGAACGGCACGATGCCGTTGGAGTGGCCGTTCGTGCCGCGGATGAGCGAGCCGCGGGCGCGGACGCGGGACCAGGACAGACCGATGCCGCCGGCGTGCTTGGAGAGCCGGGCGACCTGGTGGTAGCGCTCGTAGATCGAGTCCAGTTCGTCCAGCGGCGAGTCCAGCAGGTAGCACGACGACATCTGCGGGTGCCGGGTGCCGGAGTTGAAGAGCGTCGGGGAGGACGGCAGGTAGGACAGCGAGCTGGTCAGCCGGTACAGCTCGGCGACCTCCTCGACGGCCCGCGCGCTGTCGTCCGCCGCCAGCCCGCAGGCGACGCGCAGGAGGAAGTGCTGCGGGGTCTCGACCACCCGGCGGGTCGTGGGGTGGCGCAGGAGGTAGCGGGAGTGGACCGTGCGCAGCCCGAAGTAGCCGAACCGGTCGTCGGCGCCGTCCGCCACGGCGGCGTCGACCAGGGCGTCCAGGCGTGCGGCGTGTGCGCTGACGAATGCGGCGGTGGAGTCCGCGATCAGACCTTCGTGGTGGCCGACGGCGACCGAGGCGGAGAATGAGGTCGCGCCCTGGCCGGCGGCCTCCTCGCGCACGGCGCGGGTCAGCAGCCGGGCCGCCAGGCGCCCGTACTCCGGTTCGTCGCCGATGAGTCCGGCCGCCGCCTCGACGGCCAGCGACCGCAGGTCCGCGTGGGTCGATCCGGGGTGCCGTCCGCGCCGTACCGCCGCGCCGATCCGGGCGGCGTCGGTCGCGGGCAGGTCGGCGGTCAGCTCCGTCAACAGCCGCTCCAGCAGGGCGCTGTCGGCATCCGGCCCGGAAGGCGCCGGGAACGGCGCCGGGACGGCTGCGGCCTCGGGTGCGATGGTCACGGTGACGTGCTCTCCCTCGCTCGGCGGGGGCCGGTGGGGAGGCGTGGCGGGGCGCAGGCGGCGACCCGTTGCGGGCCGGCGTCACCTCGCGTCCGCCGGCCCATCCCACGGGGCCCGGACGTGTACGACGCCGTCGGCAGGTGCTCGGACTCGCGGCGTTCCGGGGCCCGTTCGACGCGTGGAGGCAGGGCACGGCACGCCGCACACCGTTGCGGGACAGTCCCGGATTCGCACCGGATTCCCCTGCGGCGACAGCGAGGACGAGCATACATGTTGGGGTGCTCCGCGCGAGCACCCCAACATCTTGTGTCGCTGGTAGGATTGCCGTGCCCGTCAGTCCTCGTCGTCGGCGAGCTCCAACGCGAAGGTCCACAGTGGCAGACCGGGGATCGGCTCCCAGTCGCGGGCCGGGGTGCGCACGAACCGCAGTCGCCCGTACAGGCGGTGAGCGGTCGTCATCTTCGACTCGGTGGAGAGCACCACGCGTTCCCGGCCGAGGGCCCGCGCGCGTGCCAGGCAGTCGCGCACCAGCGCCTCGCCCACGCCGCGTCCCCGCCCCTTCCGGTGCACGGCCAGCATGCGGAACTCGGCCTCGCCGGGCCGGGCGATGTTCGCGTACTCCCCGCCGTCCCCGACGAAGGTCACGGTGCCCAGCAGGTCGCCGGTGCCCGCGTCCACGGCGACCAGGACCTGTGCGTGCCCGGCGCGGTGCGGCACGTTCCGCAGCACCTCCAGGTACGGGTCCTCCGCGCCGTAGGTGAGCAGCCCGTCCTCCAGGTACGCGTCGGCCGTCAGGTCTCCGACCTCGCCGTACTCCGCCTCGTGCGCCGCCCTGATCGTCACGTCCATGTCCCCAGCATGCAGCACCCCACCGGCGGCCGTGCCGCCGGTGGGGTGCTCGGGTGGGTTCCGTGGATCAGGGAGCGGCGGTGGGAGCCGGCAGCTCCTCCTTCACGCCCCGGTCGCCGGCGTCCGCGCGGTAGTCGGACGGCTTGGTCTCGTCCCGCCCGTCCGGGACCTTGGCGGCCCGCAGGATCACCGTCAGGACGACCGTGACGACCGCGTTCAGCACGAAGGCGGTGAGGCCGATGTAACCGATCTCACCGATCATCGGGATCTCCGCCGTGCTGCCGCCGAAGTGCTCCTGCTTCGGGCTGGACACGTTGTACGCCGCGATGGTGCCGTACACCATGCCCGCCGCCCAGCCGGCGAGCAGCGCCCACCGGTGGAACCAGCGCGTGAACAGGCCACCGACCAGGGACGGGAAGGTCTGCGCGATCCAGATGCCGCCCAGCAGCTGGAAGTTGAGCGCCGCCGTCTTGTCCAGGGTGAGGACGAAGACCAGGGCGCCGACCTTCACCAGCAGCGAGGTGACCTTGGAGACCTTGGTCTCCTGCTCCGGGGTGGCGTTCGGCTTGAGGAAGTCGCGGTAGACGTTCCGGGTGAACAGGTTCGCCGCGGCGATCGACATGATGGCCGCCGGGACCAGGGCGCCGATGCCGATGGCGGCGAACGCGACGCCCGCGAACCAGGCCGGGAACATGTTCTCGAACAGCTGCGGCACCACCAGCTGCGGATTGTCCAGCGAGATGCCGGCCGCGATGCCCATGAAGCCGAGCAGCGCCAGCAGGCCCAGCATCAGCGAGTACAGGGGCAGGATGGTGGTGTTGCGGCGGATCACCTCGCGGCTGCGGCTGGACAGCGTCGCGGTGATCGCGTGCGGGTACATGAACAGCGCCAGCGCGGAGCCGAGTGCCAGCGTCGCGTACGCCCAGTGGCCCTCGGGCCCGGTGACCAGTGCTCCGCCGGTCTCGGAGAGCTTCTCGCCCGCGCTGGAGAAGATGTCGTCGAAGCCCCCGAGCTTGATCGGGATGTAGATGATCGCGACGGCGATCACGATGTAGATCAGCGAGTCCTTGACGAACGCGATCAGGGCCGGTGCCCGCAGTCCCGAGGAGTAGGTGTAGGCCGCGAGCACGCCGAAGGCGATGAGCAGCGGCAGGTCCTTGATGAACCAGTGCGTCGACGCGCCGCCGCCGATGCCCATCACGTCCAGCACCGCCTGGATGCCGACGAGCTGCAGCGCGATGTAGGGCATGGTGGCGAGGATGCCGGTCAGCGCCACGGCCAGGGACAGGCCGCGCGAGCCGAAGCGGCCCTTCACGAAGTCCGAGGTCGTCACGTAGCCGTGCCGGTGGGACACCGACCACAGACGCGGCAGGAAAAGGAAGATCAGCGGGTAGACGAGAATCGTGTACGGCACCGCGAAGAAGCCCACCGCGCCGGCCGAGTAGATCAGCGCGGGCACGGCCACGAAGGTGTACGCGGTGTAGAGGTCGCCGCCGAGCAGGAACCAGGTGATCCAGGTGCCGAAGCTCCGGCCGCCCAGACCCCATTCGTCCAGGTTGTCGGCATTGGCGGCCTTTCGCCAGCGGGCGGCGAGGAAGCCCATCACCGTCACCAGCGCGAAGAAGAAGACGAAGACCACGAGCGCCACGACGTTGATGCCCTCGTTCATGCGCGCTCACCCCCCTCGGCGGCCGCACGGGCGTCGCGACGGGCGGCGTTGTCCCGCCGCACCAGCACGTAGGCGATCACCGTGAGCACGGTGGCCAGGGGCACCCACAGCATCTGGTACCAGTAGAAGAACGGGATGCCGATGAAGGTGGGCTCCACCGAGTCGTAGCTGCCGACCCAGAGCATCGCGACGAACGGAATGAACAGACAGACGGCGGCCAGAGCGCGCGCGGGGGTGACGGTGGGGATCGTCCCCGTGCTCGTGGGTGGTGGCATGGGTGGTGCTCCCGTCCAAGTACTGAAGTGATCTCCTGATCGGTGCGCAGGAATCTAGCCAGCGGGAGCGGCCCCCGTCACCCCCCTTCCGCATAACGGACCGGACAACCCGCAGGTCATCCGGTACGTGTCGTGGCTGGTCGGAGGCGTGCGGTGACGGCCGTTCGGCAGGGGCGGGGGCGCGGTGAAGGTCAGCGGGCGGGGCGGTGGAGGTTGGCGACGAACTTGTAGCGGTCGCCGCGGTAGACCGACCGCACCCACTCCACGGGCTCCCCGTCGGTGTCCTTGGAGTGCCGGGAGAGCATCAGCATCGGCAGCCCCACGTCGGTGGCGAGCAGGCCCGCCTCGCGGGGGGTGGCGAGCGAGGTCTCGATGGTCTCCTCGGCCTCCGCGAGGTGGACGTCGTAGACCTCGGCGAGCGCGGTGTAGAGCGAGGAGTACTTCACCAGGCTGCGCCGCAGGGCGGGGAAGCGCTTCTGCGACAGGTGGGTGGTCTCGATGGCCATCGGCTCGCCGCTGGCCAGCCGCAGACGCTCGATGCGCAGCACCCGTCCGCCGGCCGGGATGTCCAGCAGCCCGGCGAGCCGGTCGTCGGCGGTGACGTAGCCGATGTCCAGCAGCTGCGAGGTGGGTTCGAGGCCCTGGGCGCGCATGTCCTCGGTGTACGAGGTGAGTTGGAGGGCCTGCGAGACCTTCGGCTTGGCGACGAAGGTGCCCTTGCCCTGGATGCGCTCCAGCCGGCCTTCGACGACGAGTTCCTGGAGGGCCTGGCGCACGGTGGTGCGCGAGGTGTCGAACTCCCCGGCCAGTGTGCGCTCCGGGGGTACGGGCGTGCCGGGGGGCAGGGTCTCGGTCATCTCGAGCAGGTGGCGCTTGAGTCGGTAGTACTTCGGCACCCGCGCGGTGCGCGTGCTTCCGTTCCCGTTCCCGCCGTTTCCGTTCTTCGCGGCGTTCGTCACCGGCTCCTCCGTCTTCGTTGCGGTTCACATCGTGGCACGTGCCCGGCCCGGTGGGACGTACCAGGCCAGGTGTCGTTCCGGTAACGGAACGGTCGGCGGGTCCGCGGACCGTTGACACCCCTATAGGTCTAGGCCAAGCTGCGGGCACTGGTCTACACCATTGCGTACACCATCGAGGAGGACGGCGTGAGGCGCAAGCTCATAGCGGCGGTGGGGGCCGCTGCACTGGTGGCCGGCGCCACCGCCTGCGGCACCGAGGGCGGCAGCGCGGGGGACGGCGGCAAGAAGACCCTGACCGTGTGGGTCATGGACGGATCGGCGCCCGAGCCGTGGTCCACGGAGCTGAACAAGGCGTTCGAGGCCGAGCACAAGGGCGTCGAGGTCGAGATGAAGGTCCAGCAGTGGAACGGCATCCAGGAGCGGATCACCACCGCGCTCTCCGAGGACTCGCCGCCGGACGTGCTGGAACTGGGCAACACCCAGACCGCCGGATACGCGGTCACCGGCGGCCTCGCCGACCTCACCCCGATGAAGGGCGAACTGGGCTACGACCAGTGGAACGAGGGCATGCTGAGCTCCGCCGAACTCGACGGCAAGCTCTTCGCCGCTCCCTGGTACGCCGCCAACCGTGCGGTGATCTACGACAAGAGCGTCTACGAGGAGGCGGGCGTCGAGCCGCCGAAGACGCGTGAGGAGTGGCTCGCCGGCCTGGAGAAGATCGGCGAGAAGACCGGCAAGCAGCCCCTCTACCTGCCCGGCCAGAGCTGGTACGTCTTCGCCGGCCTCCTCTGGGACGAGGGCGGCAACCTCGCCGTGGAGAAGGGCGGCGACACGTGGGAGGGCGCCCTCGCGAGCGACGAGGCGGCGGCCGCGATGGACTTCTACAAGGAGCTCCAGTCCCACTCCACCGCCCCCAAGGACGCGGACGAGGCCACCCCGCAGCAGTCCACCGACGTCGTGCCCAAGGGCGACGTGGCGTCCTGGATCGGGCTCGGCTGGGAGGCCGGCGGCGCCGTCGCCGCCATCGAGGAGGCGGGCGACGAGGCCGACTTCGGCTACTTCCCGATCCCCGGCAAGACCGCCGACCAGCCAGGTCACGTCTTCTTCGGCGGCTCCAACCTCTCCGTCTCCGAGCGGTCCCCCAACAAGGAACTCGCCCAGGAGTGGCTGCAGATGGCCACCTCCGAGAAGTGGATGACGAAGTACGCCGAGGCCACCGAGGGCGGCCTGCTGCCCAACAGCCCGGCCGCACAGGTCGACCCGGCCGAAGGCTCGTTCGCCGAGGCGATGGTCGCCTCCGCGGAGGTCGGCCGCATCACCCCGGTCACCCCGGGCTGGGCCAACGTCGAGACCGACCCCAACCCGATCAAGACGTACATGACCAAGGTGCTGGAGGGGACCGACCCGAAGCAGGCCGGCAAGGAGGCCGACGAGGTCATCACCGAACGCATCAACGGCAGCTGACGTCGGCGCGTCCGCAGCGCACCCGTCCCCGGCGGCCGGCCTCCCCCGGCCGCCGGGGCACTCCACGGCCCTGATGCCCGCCCCCTCACCCCGAGGAATGAGGACATGACCCTGCACACCCAGGGCGCGACCCCCGGAACGCCGCAGGCGGCGCCCCGCGCCGAGGAGCCGCCGCCCGAGGTGCCCGAGCCCGCCCCGTCGGCCGACGGCGCCGCGCCGCGACGTCCGCGCCGCCCGCGGACCCATGCCTGGCTGCCGTACGCGCTGGTCGCGCCGGCGGTGCTCTCCCTGCTGGTCTTCCTCGGCTATCCGCTGGTCCGCAACGTCCTGATCTCGCTGCAGCAGCTCGGCCGCATCGAGATGATCTCGCGCGAGACGGTGTGGACGGGGCTGAGCAACTACACCGAGCTGCTGGCCGACGACATGTTCTGGACCGTGGTGGTCCGCACGTTCGTGTTCATGGCCGTCAACGTGGTGCTGATCATGGTCCTCGGCACCCTCGTCGGGCTGCTGCTCAACCGGCTCGGCTCACGGATGCGGCTGGTGCTCTCGCTCGCCCTGGTCATGGCCTGGGCGATGCCCATCGTGGCCTCCGCCACCGTCTTCCGCTGGCTCTTCGACACCCAGTTCGGCGTGATGAACTGGGTGATGCGGGGCCTCGGCTTCGCCGGCTACGAGCAGCACAACTGGTTCGACTCCGGCTTCTCCACCCTCGCCATCGTCACCCTGATGATCGTCTGGGCGTCCGTCCCGTTCGTCGCGCTCAACCTCTACGCCGGTCTCACCACCATCAGCGGTGAGCTGTACGAGGCGGCGCGGATGGACGGGGCCTCGAACTCCCGCATCTTCCGTTCCGTGGTGTTCCCGATCATGAAGCCGTTCTTCCTGATCACGACCTTCCTGGAGATCATCTGGGTCTTCAAGGCGTTCGCGCAGATCGTCGCCCTGAACGGCGGCGGCCCGGACCGCGCCTCCGAGACCCTCCCGGTCTTCGCCTACGTCGAGGGCATGTCGCAGATGAACTTCGGCGTGGCGGCGGCCGCCTCCGTGCTGACCATCCTCATCCTGCTGGTCGCCATGTCCTTCTACTTCCGCCTGATCCTCAAGCAGGAGGAGGAGCAGTGAGCGCACTCACCGCCGTGACCGACCGCAGCGCGGAACGCGCCCGGCGCCGGAAGGCGTTCGGCCGCCTCTGGCCCAACCTGGTGGCCCTGCCGCTGGCGCTGTTCTTCGTCTTCCCCGTCTACTGGATGTTCTCCACGTCCTTCAAACCGGCGTCCGAGGTGCTCACCAAGGACCCGACGTTCCTCTTCACCCCGACCGTCGAGCACTACACGACGGCCACCGGCGTGGAGCTGTTCTGGACCTACGTCGCCAACAGCCTCACGGTCACCGTCGGCGCCGTGCTGCTGGCCCTGCTGGTCGCGCTGGCGGCGAGCTTCGCGATCGTGCGGATGCGCTTCCGGGGGCGCAAGGGGCTGGTGCTGGCCGTGATGATGGCGCAGATGGCCCCCTGGGAGGTCATGGTCATCGTGATGTACCTGATCGCCCGCGACGCGCAGATGCTCAACAGCATCGGCACCCTCACGCTGATCTACTTCGTGATGGTGCTGCCCTTCACCGTCTGGACGCTGCGCGGCTTCATCGCCGCCGTGCCGAAGGAGTTGGAGGAGGCGGCGCTGATCGACGGCTGCGGCCGTACCCAGGCCTTCTTCCGGGTGATCTTCCCGCTGCTGGCGCCCGGCCTGATGTCCACCTCGCTCTTCGGCTTCATCACCGCCTGGAACGAGTTCGCCATGGTGCTGGTGCTCAACAAGGAGTCCGAGGCGTACACGCTGCCGCTGTGGCTCACCCAGTTCCAGTCGGCGTTCGGAAACGACTGGGGTGCGACCATGGCCGCGTCCTCGCTCTTCGCGATCCCGGTCCTGCTGCTCTTCCTGTTCCTGCAACGACGCGCCGTCGGCGGCCTCAGCGCCGGCGCCGTGAAGGGGTGACGCCCACCATGACGACCCTCGTACGGGACACCTCCGCCGTCACCCGGGACGCCCTCGCCGTCCTGCAACCGGGCTTCGCCGGCACCACCGCCCCCGGCTGGCTGCTCCGGCAGCTCCGTGAGGGCCTGGGCTCCGTGGGCCTCTTCGGCCGCAACATCTCCTCCCCGGACCAGCTCGCCGCGCTCACCGCCGAACTGCGGGAGGTGCGGCCGGACGTGCTGGTCGCCATCGACGAGGAGGGCGGCGACGTCACGCGCCTGGAGGCCAGCGCCGGCTCCTCCTTCCCCGGAAACCTCGCCCTGGGCGCCGTCGACGACCCCGGACTGACCCGCGCGGTCGCCCGCGAACTCGGCCGCCGGCTGGCCGCCTGCGGCGTCAACCTCAACTGGGCACCCTCCGCAGACGTCAACTCCAATCCGGACAACCCCGTCATCGGCGTCCGCTCCTTCGGCGACGATCCGCACCTCGTCGCCCGGCACACCGTCGCCTACGTGGAGGGCCTCCAGTCCGCCGGCGTCGCCGCCTGCGTCAAGCACTTCCCCGGACACGGCGACACCGCCGTCGACTCCCATCACGCGCTGCCCCGCATCGACGCCGACCTCGGCACCCTGCGGACACGCGAACTCGTGCCGTTCCGCGCCGCCGTCGCCGCCGGCAGCAAGTGCGTGATGAGTGCGCACATCCTGCTGCCCGCCCTGGACGCCGCGCTCCCGGGCACGCTCAGCCCCGCGGCGCTCACCGGCCTGCTGCGCGCCCCCGTGGACCGCGGCGGCCTGGGACACCAGGGCCTGATCGTCACCGACGGGATGGAGATGGAGGCCATCTCCGCCTCCTTCGGTATCGAACGCGGCAGCGTACTCGCCCTCGCCGCGGGCGCCGACGCCATCTGCGTCGGCGGCGGCCTCGCCGACGAGGACACCGTGCTCCGGCTGCGCGACGCGCTGCTGCGGGCCGTACGGGACGGCGACCTGCCGCTCGACCGGCTCGCGGACGCCGCGGCACGGGTCCGGTCTCTCGCCCGCTGGACGGCGGGGGAGCGGGGGGCGACGGGGGAGCGGGCGGCGGGGTCAGGCGTACCCGGTGCCGTGCGCACTCCCCGCGCGCACGGCGCCCAGGAGGGGAGCACGTCTGGCCCCGCACCCACCCCCGCGCACGACGAGGGCGTGGGCCTTCTGGCCGCGCGCCGGGCGCTGCGCGTCACCGGGCTCGCGGACCACCGGCCGCTGACCGAGCCGCCGTTCGTCGCCGCACTCACCCCGGTCGCCAACATCGCCGTGGGCAGCGAGACGCCCTGGGGCCTCGCCGCCGAACTCGCCCGGCTGCTCCCCGGCACCACCACCGCCACCTACGGCCGGGACCGGATCGACGACGGGGGCCTCGACGCCGCGCTCGCCGAGGTGCTCGGCGCCGCGGCGAACCGTAGGATCGTCGCCGTGGTACGCGACGTCCACCGGCACGCCTGGATGGCCGGAGTGCTGGACGCCCTGCTCGCCACCCGCCCCGACACCGTCGTGGTGGAGATGGGCGTCCCGCAGGCTCCGCCGGCCGGCGCGCTGCACATCGCCACCCACGGCGCCGCCCGCGTCTGCGCCCGAGCCGCCGCGGAGGTCCTGACCGGCGCGGACGCCGGCCGCTGACCGCCGCAGACCGACTGTCACGCCACCTGGAGGCACTCCGCATGTCCGTCCCGACGCCGTCCTCGTCCGTGCCCGAGACCGCCGGGGAGCCCGTCGTGCCCGGGCGGCTGATGGCGGCCGAGATGGCCGAGCAGCCCGAGGTGCTGCGCCGGCTGCTGGAGCGGGAGCGGGGCGCAGGCGGCGCCCCGACGATCCGGGAGACCGCTCGGGCGATCGCCGCCCGCGCCCCGCGCTTCGTGCTGCTCACCGCCCGCGGCACCTCGGACAACGCGGCGCTGTACGCCAAGTACCTCATCGAGGTGCTGCTGGGCAGGCCGTGCGGACTCACCTCGATGTCCACCACCACCGCCTACCAGGCGAAGGCGGACCTCACCGACTGCCTGGTGATCACCGTCAGCCAGTCCGGGGGCTCCCCGGACCTGGTCGCCTCCACCCGCGCCGCCCGGGAGGCCGGCGCGATCACCCTGGCGGTCACCAACAACGCCGCCTCACCGCTGGCCGAGGTCAGCGAGTTCCACATCGACGTGCTGGCCGGCACGGAGGAGGCCCTGCCCGCCACCAAGACCTACACCGCCGAACTCCTCGCCCTGTACCTGCTGGTGGCGGGCATGCGCGGCGCCGACGGGCCGGAGCAGGCTGCGGCCCTGCCCGAACTCGCCGAATCCGTCCTCGCCCGCCGCGAGGAGGTACGGGCCCTGGCCGGCCGCTACCGCTTCGCCGACCGCATGGTCATCACCTCACGCGGCTACGGCTACCCCACGGCCAAGGAGGCGGCGCTGAAGCTGATGGAGACCAGCTACGTCCCCGCCCTGTCCTACTCCGGCGCCGACCTGCTGCACGGCCCGCTGGCCATGGTCGACAACATCTCCCCGGTGATCGCCGTGGTCACCGACGGCCGCGGCGGCGAGGCGCTCCAGCCCGTGCTGGACCGGCTCCGCGACCGCGGCGCCGACCTCGTGGTGATCGGCCCGAAGGCGCAGGTGGACGCCGCCTCCGCCGGCTTCGTCCTCCCCACCGCAGGACTGCCCGAGGAACTCCAGCCCATCCTGGAGATCATGCCCCTCCAGATGCTGGCCTACGAGGTCACCCTCGCCCGCGGCCAGGACCCCGACGCCCCCCGCGCCCTCGCCAAGGTCACCCAGACCCACTGAGCCGGCGCGGCAGTGCGGGGCTGCTGGTCTGATCGATCGTTCGCCGCAGACCCATGGACACCCGTACAGGTCTAGTCCACAATGGGGCGGAGGAAGCGTCCGTTCTCCCCGCACAGGAGGACGGAACGGGACTCGCGGCGTGATCTGCCCTGACCGCGCCGGGGTCTTGGAACTCCGGGCTGCGGTGCCGGACGGGTTGAGGGTCCCGTACCGGCGCCGCGGCCCGAAGTGCTTTCCCGGCCCCGTCGCGGGCCCCGGCCCCGGGCCCTGATCCCGGCCCACGCCCGGCTCTCGTCCGCGCTCCGTCCGCGCTCCGTCCGCAGCGCCGAGCCCCGGCGGCGCCTGCGCGGCGGCCTCCGCGGGCCCGCCGGTAGGCTCGGCCCGTGCCCTCCATGAACGACCTCGTCCGCCAGCACACCGCACTCGGCCCCGCCGACCTCGAGTGGCTGCACCTGCTGGTCTCCGAGTGGCAGCTGCTCTCCGACCTCTCCTTCGCCGACCTGGTGCTGTGGGTGCCGACCCTGGACGGCAGCCGCTACGTTTCCGTCGCCCAGATGCGGCCCAACACCGGTCCCACCTCCTACCAGGACGACATGGTGGGCCACCTGGTGCCGCGCGGCCGGCGGCCGCTGCTGGACGCGGCCCTGGACGAGGGGCGGATCGTCCGCGAGGGCGACCCGGAATGGCGCGAGGAGGTGCCGGTCCGGGTCGAATCCATCCCGGTGCGCCGGGAGGGCAGGGTGCTGGGCGTCATCGCGCGGAACACCAACCTGCTGACCGTCCGCACCCCGAGCCGGCTGGAGCTGACCTATCTCCAGAGCGCGTCCGACCTGGCACAGATGATCGCCGCCGGATCGTTTCCCTACCCCGGCCGCCAGGGTGACTCCGACCTCTCGCCGCGGGTCGGCGACGGTCTGATCCGCCTGGACGCGGACGGCCTCGTCCAGTACGCCAGCCCCAACGCCCTCTCCGCCTACCACCGGCTGGGCCTCGCCGCCGATCTGGTCGGCCTGCACCTCGGCGAGGCCACCGCCGAACTGGCCCCCTCCCGCGCACCGGTGGACGAGGCGATGGTCAAGCTCGCGAGCGGCTGGGCCCCGCGCACCGCCGAGGTCGAGGGCAACGACTGCGTGGTCCAGCTCCGCGCCATCCCGCTCAAGCCCAAGGGCACCCGGATCGGTTCCCTGGTGCTGCTGCGTGACATCACCGAGGTGCGGCACCGTGAACGCGAGCTGCTCACCAAGGACGCCACCATCCGGGAGATCCACCACCGGGTGAAGAACAACCTCCAGACCGTCGCGGCACTGCTGCGGCTGCAGGCCCGCCGGATGGACTCCGACCGCGGCCGGGACGCGCTGAACGAGGCGGTGCGGCGGGTGGGTTCCATCGCCATCGTGCACGAGACGCTGTCGCAGAACCTCGACGAGCGCGTGGAGTTCGACGAGATCGCCGACCGGGTGCTGGCGATGGTCGCCGAGCTCTCCCCGGGACGGGTGACGGGGCGCACCACCGGGCGGTTCGGCATCCTGGACGCCGAGGTCGCCACGCCGCTGTCGATGGTGCTCACCGAGATCCTGCAGAACGCGCTGGAGCACGCCTTCGGGCCGGCGGAGCACGGCACGGTGGAGGTCGGTGCGGTCCGCACGCCGGGGGTGGGCCGCGAGGAGGGGCGGTTGCGGGTCACCGTCACCGACGACGGGCGGGGGCTGCCCGAGGACTTCGACGCACAGCGCGCCGGGAATCTCGGCCTCCAGATCGTCCGCACGCTGGTGGAGGGTGAGTTGGGCGGCACGTTCGACATGGTGCCGGCCCCGGAGCGGGGCACGAGGGTGATCCTCGACCTGCCGGTCGCGTCCGAGAAGCAGTGACCGGCGCGGTGATGCGGCCGGGGTGGTGGTGTCCGCGCCGCACGCCCCCTGCCGAACGCCCCCGCCCCTCTCACGTCAAGACCCTCACCGCACTGCGGGGGCGCCCCGCACAGCACAGAGCCCCGGAGTGCGACGGATGTCAGTCGCTTCCGGGGCTCGTAGCCATGCGTGGTGCGGTGCTTGACGAGAGCACTGCGCGCTGCGGCTCGGGATTGCAGCCGGTGGGTGGGGCCGTCAGGCGGACGCGGCGTTGTTCCGCGCCCGGTTGCGGGCGGCGCGGCGCTTCATCGCGCGGCGCTCGTCCTCGCTGAGGCCACCCCAGACACCGGAGTCCTGACCGGACTCCAGGGCCCACTGCAGGCACTGCTCCATCACGGGGCAGCGGCGGCAGACGGCCTTGGCTTCCTCGATCTGCAGCAGCGCAGGACCGGTGTTGCCGATGGGGAAGAACAGCTCGGGGTCTTCCTCGCGGCAAACGGCGTTGTGACGCCAGTCCATGGCTGCTACCTCTCCTCGTATTACGGGCGTGAGTTTGCTTGTGAATGTGAACGCTTTCACGAATCCCCTTGCGGCGGAAGGGGTACCACGTCGATGTGATGCGGGTCCCACCGGACCGGATGAGGGGGATTCGGGGCTCTCAAGGGGGCCCGGTGAGGGGCTGTCCCGATCGCCATGAAGAGACTCGCAAACCTCGGCGGCGGATACAACCCCTTCAGGAAAGTTTTTTTTGATTCCTTGGTGTCGCTTGGCTCACAGCCGTACTTCCAGGGGGTGGAAGCTGGTTTAAACGTTCGAGTGGAAGGACTTTCGGGCCTTCGACTTACGCAATCACACGCAGTGCTCGGCGTACGCCTGCGAACCCCACGCTCGTACGGAGTCCCAGGTGGTCACCGTCCATCTGGAAGGGCAGTGGAACCTGCGAATGCAAGGTGAAGGATGTCAGATCGTGCAACGACAGAGCGTGCTTGCCGCGAGGCCCGCGCCCGGGCGACGAGGTGAGCAGCTGGGTGCCGTACCGGCCCACCGCCGCCGAGGTCAGACGGGAGAGTCCGAGCAGGTCGAGGCCGGTGTCGAAGGACGCGTGCGGGGCCGCGTAGACCGGTTTGCTCCCCAGGTAGGTCCAGGGCGCGGTATTGCAGATTATGGACAGCACCAGCCCTTCGGTGCTCTTCTCGCCCGGCCGTTCGAGAGTGATGGTTCCGTGACGGCGATGCGGTTCCCGGAGGAACTGCCGCAGCACCTGCCGCACGTACAGGGGATGCGTCGAACGCCTGCCCCGCTCGCGTTGCCGTTCCACCCGGCCCACCACGCCCGCGTCGAATCCGAAGCCGGCACAGAAGGTGAACCAGCGCGGGGGAGCGCCCGCGTCGTCCGTCCCCGGCACGCCGTCGGCACGGCCCAGACCGACCGTGCGCTCGCTCCCGGTGTGCAGGGCGTCCAGCAGGGCGCCCGTGGCCTCGACCGCGTCGTTGGGCAGCCCGAGGGCGCGCGCGAAGACGTTGGTCGAGCCGCCGGGCACCACGGCGAGCCGGGGCAGGCGCTCGGGATCGGGCCCCCCGTGCAGCAGGCCGTTCACCACCTCGTTGACCGTGCCGTCGCCGCCGAGGGCGATCACCAGCTCGGTCTCCCCGTCCTCCGCAGCCGCGCGGCCCAGGTCGCGGGCGTGCCCCCGGTATTCCGTGGAGGCGACCTCCAGCTTCAGATCGCTGGCCAGGGCGTGGGTGAGGACGTCCCGGGTCCGCGCACTGGTGAGGGTGGCTGCCGGGTTGACCACGAGGAGTGCGCGCATGAGGTGCAGCGTACCCAGGACCCCCGCGCGGGGGCAGGGCGGTCCGCACTGCGGGCGAGGACCGCTGCGGCGGCCGGGCTACCCTGCAGGGGTGAGCGATGAAGCCCCCCTCGACCCCCGCCCGGCACGGCTGACCGTCGCGGCGGCGCTGACCGCCGCGGAAGGGGCGGTGATCGCCTGCTTCGGCCTGGTGTCCCTCGTGATGCTCTTCATCGGAGACCCGGACGGCCTCGTGCAGGCGCTGACGATGGCCCTGACCGTGCTCGCGCTGGCCGCGCTGCCGCTGGCGGCCGCTCGCGGGCTCTGGCTGCTGCGTCGCTGGAGCCGTGGTCCCGCGCTGATCACCCAGCTGCTGGCGCTGCCCGTGGGCTGGCAGATGGCGCAGAACGGCGGGGTGTGGACCGCCGGTGGTGTGGCGATCGGCGTCGTCGCGGTCGTCGTCCTCGGCTGCCTGGTCACGCCGGTCTCGGCCGCCGCCCTCGGGGTCGGCCCGCGGGACG
Source organism: Streptomyces sp. CNS606 (assembly GCF_000426325.1). NCBI lineage: Bacteria > Bacillati > Actinomycetota > Actinomycetes > Kitasatosporales > Streptomycetaceae > Streptomyces > Streptomyces sp. CNS606. The sequence goes on along the minus strand of NZ_KE384522.1, from coordinate 346,370 downwards.
CGTGACGCCCGGGGGAGTCCGGCACCCGACGGCCGGCGCGTGACGCGGGAGTCCCGCGTGCGCCCCCGTCCCCTTCTTCCCCTCTGTCTTTTCTTTTTCGTCGCCTCCGGGCCGTCCCTGCCGACGGCCCGGTGCGGATCACTCCTCGACGAGCAGCCGGTCCCGCAGCTGTGCGAGGGTGCGCGCCAGCAGTCGCGAGACGTGCATCTGCGAGATGCCCACCTCCTGGGCGATCTGCGACTGCGTCATGTTGCCGAAGAAGCGCAGCAGCAGGATCTTCTTCTCGCGCGGCGGCAGCTCCTCCAGCAGTGGCTTGAGCGACTCCCGGTACTCCACGCCCTCCAGCGCGTCGTCCTCCGCGCCGAGGGTGTCCGCGACGGCGGGGGACTCGTCGTCGGTGTCCGGCACGTCCAGCGACAGCGTGCTGTAGGCGTTGGCCGACTCCAGTCCTTCGAGGACCTCCTCCTCGGAGATCTTCAGCCGCTGCGCCAGCTCGTGCACCGTCGGCGCCCGGCCGTGCTGCTGGGACAGCTCGGCGGTGGCCGAGGTCAGTGACAGCCGCAGCTCCTGGAGCCGCCGCGGTACCCGTACCGCCCAGCCCTTGTCGCGGAAGTGCCGCTTGATCTCACCGACCACGGTCGGCGTCGCGTAGGTGGAGAACTCCACGCCGCGGTCCGGGTCGAAGCGGTCCACCGACTTGATCAGGCCGATCGTGGCGACCTGCGTCAGGTCGTCCAGGGGCTCGCCGCGGTTGCGGAAGCGGCGGGCCAGGTGCTCGACCAGCGGAAGGTGCATCCGCACCAGCCGGTTGCGCAGCTCCGCGTGCTCCGGAGAGCCGTCCGGCAGTGCCCGCAGCTCGACGAAGAGGGCGCGTGCGGCGCTGCGGTCCTGCGGGGTGTGCCCCCGGCCGCCGGTGGCGCCGCCCGGGCGTCCTTGCCGCTCCTGCCGCTGCTCGTCCATCGAGTCCGCCTGCTCCGCCTGCTCGGCCTGCTCCGATCGCCGATGCTCGGACCGTTCACCGACCGCTCCGCCGTTCCCCTCCGGGTGCGGGCGGGCGTGCTGCTCGGGAATGCCCGGACCGGCCGCCTCGTGGCGACCCGCCCATGCTTCTCGTGCCTCGTGTTCCGTCACGACGGATCCGGACCCGTACCGCGCTGCTTGCGCAGGCTGATGCTGACCGTCCGGTCCTCCGACACCGTCGAGTCGACCTCGCCCGCGAGGGCGGCGAGCACCGTCCAGGCGAAGGTGTCGCGCTCGGGGGCACGGCCGTCGGTGGTCGGGGCGGAGACCGTCACCCGCAGTGACTCGTCGATCAGCTCGAACACGCAGCTGAGCACCGAGCCGGGCACGGCCTGCTGGAGCAGGATCGCGCACGCCTCGTCGACCGCGATCCGCAGGTCCTCGATCTCGTCCAGGGTGAAGTCCAAGCGGGCCGCGAGACCGGCCGTGGCCGTCCGCAGCACGGACAGGTAGGCGCCCGCGGCGGGCAGCCGGACCTCGACGAAGTCCTTGTCTCCGGGCTCGCCTGCGATCTGGGACACCCTCACCTCCAAGGTGGCACAAGCCGGTTGGCTCGTTGTCTGTGACCAGTGCGGCGGTCCGGCCGCCCGGGCCTCACCTGCCGGGTCCGGTCGGAACGGGCCGACGTACTGGATCGTTCGACTGCGACGCTATCGCGATCCACCGCGGGATGTCGCCCGGACGATTCCCTCGGCACCGCGAACGCCCCACTTGCGAGGCGTCACTTATAGTAAACACGTGGGTACAGTCCGTGGCTAGGGGGTCGGGCCTTCAAATACCGGATTGTGACACTGCGTTGGTGACACCCGGTCGCTACGGCCCTTCTGCGGCCCGTTCTCCGCCCCCGCGGCCACACTGGGTGAACACCCGGCTCCTTTCAGAGGTTCCCGTTCCGTGCCGCCCGGACACCCGGGAGGACGGATGCGTTCACCGTTCGTGGCCGGGCGAACCCGCGCCGGGGCCCGCGCCGGGGCTCGCGGCGCCCTCCGGCGCACCGCCGCCCGCCGTGATCACCGCGGTCACGGTGCTGCCCGGGGCGAAGGCCCCCTCGCCGGCCAGCGTGCAGAGCCCGAACAGCAGCTTGGCGACGTAGACCCGCTCCAGCCGTGGCAGGCCGTGCCGTTCCGCGAAGTCCGCGGCGAAGTGCTCCAGCTCGGCGGAGGTGCGGGCGTAGCCGCCGAAGTGGAACCGGTCGTCCGTGCGCCACGCGCCGCGCGGCCCGCCGAACGCCTCCCCCTGGAGCCGCCGCACCTCCGCGGGAAGGAAGCCGCCGCGCAGCACGGGAACGCCGAGCGCGTACGCTCCGCCCGGTCCCCTCGCTCCGCCGGGCTCGGCGGCGAGCCCGGCGGCGAGCCCGGCCAGCGTGCCGCCCGTGCCGCAGGCCACCGCCGCCACGTCGGTGCGGCCGCGCAACTCGCCGCCCAGCTCGGTGCAGCCGTGGACCGCCGCGGCGTTGCTGCCTCCCTCGGGCACGGCCAGGAAGTCCCCGAACCGTTCCCGGAGACCCTCCACCCACGCCGGATCGGCGCGGCGCCGGTAGTCGGACCGCGACACGAAATGCAGCCGCATGCCGTCCGCGGCACAACGGGCGAGGGAGGGGTTCAGCGGGCGCTCCGCCAGTTCCCCGCCGCGTACGACGCCCACCGTCCGGAGCCCCAGCAGGCGCCCGGCCGCAGCCGTCGCCCGCAGATGGTGGGAGTAGGCGCCGCCGAAGGTGAGCAGGGTGTGCCGGCCGTCCTCGACGGCCGCCGCGAGGTTCGGCACCAGCTTGCGCCACTTGTTGCCCGGGATCTCCGGGTGGATCAGGTCGTCCCGCTTCAGGGTGAGCCGTACGCCGTGCCGGGTGAAGCGCGCGTCGTCGACCTCGACCAGCGGCGAGGGCAGGCGCGCTCCGGAGCGGAGGCCGGCCAGGTCGCGCAGGGCCCGCAGGGTCGCGGCGGACGGGGTGGGGGAGGCGTCGGGCTGCACACCGCCGATTCTGCCCGGCGGGACCGCGGCCGTCGCCCCGGTCCCGCCGGCCGCCTCAGCGGAGGGCGGAGTCGCCGTGCTGCGCGATGTGCTGCTCGACGGCGGCCAGCGCGCGCTGGACCTCCTCCGGCGAGCCGGTGCCGTGCTGCTGGCGGTAGTACGCCGCACCCAGCTTGCGCACCAGGTCGTGCCCCGCGCGCTGCGCCTGGACCTCCTCCATCTTCTCCTTGCCCTGGGCGAGACCGCGCTGCGCCTGCTCCTTGGCCCGGTCGAGGAACCCTGCCATCGTGTGCCTCCAGCTCCGCACTGTGGGGTGTGGCGGGCGGGTGCCCGCGACCCGTGAACGTGTGCCGGATCCGTCCGGTTCCTCCTGTCCCTCCTCTGGTGGTCCCTCTCCGTTCCCGAAGCCGCTGGAAGCCGTCCCACACCGTCCTGCGCCGTCCCGCACCGCTCGAAGCCGTCCGAAGCCGCCCGAGCCGCCTGCCGTGCGCGGCGCCTTCTACGGTGGGACCCATGAGTCACGTCGAACGCCCGGTCGCCGGCTCCGGCCCGGCGGCCTCCGCGTCCCCGGGGAACACCTCCTCGACCGGTCCCGGCGCGCACCCGTCGGGAGCAGGCCGCCTCGGCGCGGTGGGGCTGGTCTGCGCGAGTGCGCTGTCCCTCCAGTTCGGCTCGGCGGTGGCGGCGCTGCTCTTCCCGCGCGCGGGCGCCCTCGGCATGGTCGCGTTGCGGTTGGTGTTCTCGGCGGTGCTGCTGTTCGCCGTGTGCCGTCCGCGGCTGCGCGGGCACTCGCGTACGGACTGGGCGGCGGTCGTCGGCCTCGGCGTGGCCCTGGGCACCATGAACACGCTGTTCTACCAGGCGATCGAGCGGATCCCGCTCGGTGCCGCGGTGACCCTGGAACTGCTGGGCCCGCTGGCGCTCTCCGTCGTCGCGGGCCGGCGGGCGCTGAGCCTGCTGTGGGCGGGACTGGCGCTGACGGGCGTGTACCTGCTGGGCGCGAGCGGTTTCAGCGACCTCGACGTCGCCGGAGTCGGCTACGCACTCGCCGCGGGCGGCATGTGGGCGGCGTACATCGTCTACAACGCGCGCACCGGAGCGCGCTTCCCCGGCGCGGACGGACTGGCCATCGCGATGGTGGTGGCCGCTCTTCTCAGCGCGCCGCTCGGTGTCCTGAGCGCGGGCGGCGCGCTCCTCGACCCGGTCGTCCTCGGCCTGGGAGCGGCGGTCGCCGTCCTCTCCTCGGGCATCCCCTACACGCTGGAGCTGTTCGCCCTGCGGCGGCTGCCGAAGTCCACCTTCGCCGTGCTGATGAGTCTGATGCCGGTGGCGGCCTCGGCGGCCGGATTCCTGGTGCTGGACCAGCGGATGGGCTGGGTGCAGGTGCTCGCGGTGGCGCTGGTGATCGCCGCCAGCGCCGGTGCCGTTCGCACCTCCCGCCACGGGTAGCTCCGGCCGGCCGTACGCTGTGGCCGTGACCGAACGCCAGACCGTCCGCTGGGCCGAGGACGGCGAAGACCGCTCGGCCCGCTGGCGTTCCGAGAGCGGCGCCCGTCCGCCGAAGCAGGTGGCCCCCGCCGACGACCGCACCCGGGCCGACGCCGCCTACACGCTCGCCTGCGAGGGCACGGCGCTGCTGTGGCGCGGCGACTACGTCGGGGCCCGCCAGCTCCTCACGGCGCTGACCCGCCGCGTCGACCGCCCGTCCCGGGGGCGTGCGCAGGGCGGCGAGGACCCGGCCGCGGCGTTCCACCGTCACCGTGCACGGCAGGCCCAACGCGCCCGCATCCTGGGCATGCTGCTCGTGCCCCTGGAGGCGGCGGACGGACGGTGGACCGTGCCGCTGCGGCGTGCGCCCGACGTCGACGGCGCCTGCCGCGGCGCCTACGGGCCGCCCGACGCGGCCGAGCCGCTGCTGGTCTCGCTGCGCGAACTGCTGGGCCTGATCGGCGCCCACGAGTGGCACCGCAAGGGAGTGCCGGTCCCGGCCCTGGGCAGTGCCCGCGTCCACCCGTGCTACGGCGTGTTCTCCCCGGTGCGCGGCGAGTACGTCGACCTGGTCGCCGAGGCGCCGCTGCCGCCCCGCGCGGAGGCGCTGGCCTGGGACGTCGGCACCGGCAGCGGGGTGCTCGCCGCCGTGCTCGCGCGGCGCGGCGTCCGGCACGTGGTGGCCACCGACCAGGACCCGCGCGCGCTGGCCTGCGCCCGGGAGAACCTGGACCGTCTCGTCCCGGGTGGTGCCGCTCCCGGCGTCGTCGAGGTGGTGGAGGCCGACCTGTTTCCCGCCGGGTCGCCGCGCGGTGCGGCCGCCGCGCCGTCGCTGGTGGTCTGCAACCCGCCCTGGCTGCCCGCCAAACCGACGTCCGCCGTCGAACGCGCGGTCTACGACCCGGGCAGCGGGATGCTGCGCGCGTTCCTGAAGGGCCTGCCCGGGCGCCTGGACGAGGACGGCGGAGAGGGCTGGCTGATCCTCTCCGACCTGGCCGAACTCCTCGGCCTGCGCACGCGGGACGACCTCCTGGGCTGGATCGGCGCAGCCGGGCTGCGGGTGGCCGGCCGGCTCGACACCCGTCCCGTCCACCGGCGCGCCACCGCCCCCGACCCCGACGACCCGCTGCACGCGGCCCGTTCCGCCGAGGTCACCACCCTCTGGCGCCTCACCCACGCCTGACCTCCGCCGCGGCCGGGGACGCGCCCGATCCCGCGCGGAGCACGCGTGGACGCGACCTCGCACGCACGTGTGCCCGCCCCGCGGTGAAGCGGGACGGGCACACGTTCAGACGGATCCCTCGTCCGGACGGACCCCGGTACGGGGCCCTACCGCCGCGTCAGCGGGCGGTGGTGAACTTCGGCGCGTCCTCCCGGACGACTGCGCTCAGCCGAAGATCTGGTCGACCCGGGCGCTCTCCGAGGAGTTCGGGTAGGCGTTGGTGCAGGACGGGCCGGGGCCGCCGCCGGACATCAGCTCGCTGCACGGGCCGCTGTAGTTGTCCGGCAGGCCGAGCACGTGACCGGTCTCGTGCGAGGTGACGCGCAGCGAGTCGTAGGTCTCGTTCTGGGCGTAGTCCAGGAAGATGTAGCCGTGACCGCGGCCGTCGGTCGAGGCGTAGCTGCCGCGCGGGTCGTTGCCCTCGCGGTAGTCGAAGTCGCCGCTGCCGGAGGTCTCGGCCAGGGTGACGCTGCTGACCGAGGAGTTCCAGATCGAGGCGCTCTGCGAGATCTCGCTCTGGAAGGAGGGGGCCGCGGAGTCGTTGTAGTACAGGGTGATGGCCTGGAAGCCGGGCTTGGCGTCCTGGCGCTCCTGCGCCTTCTCCCAGACGGCCTCGAAGAACGCGCGGTTCTGGGCCTGCTCGGACTTGGCGCCACCCTCGTAGGCCGCGACGACGGAGCCGGAGCCGGCGGAGACGGAGGCCGGGGCCGCGGCGAGACCGGCGACGGCCATGCCGACGGCGAGCGAGGCGGCGAGGGCGGTCCTGATGTTTCTCATGTGGGGGTCCTCCAGGTCGTCCGCGGAGCCCGGTTCGGCGTACGTGTGGGGCGTGTGGGGGACGCCGCCCGTGAACCGCGGATGAACGTTCGGTCCCGGAGAGTGTGTGCCGAATCACCCGCCGCACGGATGATGGCATCCGGTGATAGTCCAGGCGCATCGTCTCTGAGCAGGGAGGATTGGCTTGTCATGTCTCTGGCGCGGAGAACCGGGGCGCGGTTATGCTCCGGCCGTGGAGCTCGAGGTGAGACATCTTCGTGCGTTGTGCGCCATCGCCGATCACGGGAGCGTGCACAAGGCGGCCCGGCAGCTCGGGGTCACCCAGCCGTCGTTGACGACCCAGTTGGGACGCATCGAACGCGCCCTGGGCGGACGGCTGTTCACCCGGGAGCGGACGGGGAGCCGGCCCACTCCGTTCGGCCTCTCGGTGCTGAGCCGGGCACGGCCGATCGTCGCCGAGATGAGTGCGCTGATCAGTGAGGCCCGTGACGCGCTCGGTGTCGGCGGCGGGTCCCGGCTGCGCATCGGCAGCACCGGCAACCGCGCCGTCCCCGGCTGGCTCCGGCGCCTGCACGCCCGGCTGCCGGAGACGGACACCACCATCCGCATCGACGTCTCGCCCAGCGCCCTGCTCCAGATGGTCGCCGACCGCCAGCTCGACGTCGCCTTCGTGCACGAGGTGGCCGGCTGCCCGCTGCAGGTGCCGGAGGGCCTCGAGCAGCGCGTGCTGATGGAGCGTGAACCGCAGTTCGTGGCGCTGCCCGCGACGCACCCGGCGGCGCGCAAGGAGGAGGTCTCCCTCACCGACCTGGTGGAGGACCGCTGGATGGTCGACCCCAACGTGGACGGCGAATGGGCGGGCCTGCGGCGGGTGTTCACGGCGGCGGGGCTGCGGCTTCAGGTCGCGCACGGCGACTACCTCGCGGGGGCCGACCTGGTCGCGGCCGGCGAGGTGGTCGCCCCGGCCCAGCCCACCTCGCGGGCGCGTCCGGGGCTGGTCATCCGGCCGTTGGCCGGCGACCCGCTGACCGTGCGGCTGGTGATGGCGACCCGTCTCCCGCTGCCCGACGCACCCGAGGGCGGCACCGACTTCGACGCGGTCTTCGCCGACCTCCAGGACGCCTACCGCGAGGTCGCGTGGGGGTCGCCGTCCTACCGGCAGTGGCTCGCCCACCACGACAGCCCCCTCCTCCACGTCCCCGCGGCCTGACGGCCCGCGTCTCCCCGCTGCGAGGCCGCGCCCCCGCACGGTTGCCACCCCCGGTCGCCGTGCGGCGGGGCGCGACGCCGAGCCCCCCTGCGCGCGTTCCGCGCGGCACGCGTGCGCGCACCCTGTGCGTGATGTGGAGGCGAACGGTCCAGATGTGCAGTCGAGACCGAAAGGGTGACCTTCTCAAGTGACATGTGTCATAAGGGAGTTGACGCTTCCGAGTTGCCCCTGTCACTTTTGCTTCCCCACCACATCGGCCGAAGCGCCCCTCGTCGCCCAGTGCGGCCGTGGTCCGACGTGGTCATCACTCGTGAGCCGGCGACGCCCCGCGCGTCCCGCGACCAGAGAAGGCGTGGCCGTCACATGCTCCACAGATCAGTCCGGGTCCCCGCGTGACACTGGTGGTCCTCGGGGCGAACCCGACCGTCGCGCGGGCAGCCGACACCCTCCCCCGCGAGGTCGTGCACCTCCGCCTGACCGGTACCGCCGACGACGCGGCCGGCGCTCCGGCCGAGGGCGGACCGGACTCCCGCAGCCGGGTGCACGTCGTCGACTTCCTCGACCGGACCGCGCTGCTGCCCTTCCTCGACGAGGTGGTCCGGCCCCTCGGCCCGCTCGCCGTGGTCTCGCTGACCGAACTCGGGCTGGAACCGGCGGCCCTGGCCGCCCGGCACCTCGGCGTCACCGGGCTGGACCCGGACGTCGTACGCGCCACCCGCGACAAGTTCCGCATGCGGCAGCTGCTGGAGCAGCGCGTTCCGCACCTGAACCCCGCCTTCGCCCGCGGCGACGACGCGGACGCCGTCGCCGCGCTCTTCGCGCGCTACCCCTCGGTGGTCGCCAAGCCCGTGGACGGGTTCGGCAGCAACGCCGTCGCCCTGCTGGAACGCCTCGACGACCTCCCGGACGACCGCAGGACGCCGACGACCCTCCTGGAGCAGTTCGCCGAGGGCCGGGAGTACAGCGTGGAGGCCCTGTCCGCGAACGGCCGGCACACCGTCGTGGGCATCGCGCAGAAGGGCACCACCGCAGGCTTCGTCGAGGTCAGTCACCTGATGCCGCCGCCGTCGCTGGACGAGCGGCGGCAGCTCCTGGTCGAGAACGCCGTGGCCGAGCTCCTGGACGCCCTCGGCGTCACGGACGGCCCCAGCCACACCGAGGTCAAGCTCGACGGCGACAAGGTCGTCGTCATCGAGACCCACAACCGCCTCGGCGGCGACGGCATCGCCGACCTGGTGCAGCTCACCACCGGCCTCGACTGGCGGGCGGCGGCCCTCGGCTGGCCGCTGGGAACGGACCTGCCGCGCGTCGCGCCCACCGCACCCGCCGCGGCCACCGTGTTCTTCACCGCGCCGCCCGGCCGGGTCACCGCCGTCGCGGACCCGCCCGCACCCACCCACGGCACGCTCGTGGACTGGGACCTCTCCGTACGGCCCGGCGACGAGGTGGGGGCGCTGCGGTCCTCCGCGGACCGGCTCGGCTCGGCGACGCTCGTCGCGGAGTCCCGCTCCGACTGCCTCGCGGCGGTCGGCGAACTGACGGCCGTGCCGGTCGTCGTCACCCAGCGGGACGGCTGAGCCGCCCGCTCCGCCCCGCGTTCCGAAAACCACCACACTTCCGTACGCCTTCCGCACCACCTTCCGCACCATCCTTCCGGCACACGACGCGCGACACACCATGGGGGAAGTCATGCCTGCCACCAACAAGCCGATTTCTTACGACTTTCACGGCGACACGCCGTTCACCGTCCCGTTCGCCGAAATAGACCCCGCCGACATCCACATCTACCTCGACCTCGACACCAAGGTCGGCCGGAACACCTGCGGCCAGAAGTGCACGCACTGCTGGTTCGTCAACTACGAGAAGGTCTACGACAAGTCCTTCGCGATGGACGAGGGCCCGCGCATCCTGGAGGGCCTGCAGAGCCACGGCTACCAGGTCTACCCGCGCTACGTGGACAGCTTCGCCTACGGCGGCGAGTTCATGCGCATCTACGGCCCGGCGAACAACCGCGAGTTCCGCCAGGAAGCCGACCACATCCCCACCGAGACCATGGAGAAGGGCGACGCCTGGACGAGCGGACGCCCCCTGCTCGGCGACGACTACGTCGAGCTCCTGGACCTGGCGCGGGAGAGCGGCTACGGCACGATCTCCATCACCTACCACGGCGTACTCGACGAGAACCTGGCGGTGATCGACGACGGCAGCTACCCGATCAAGGGCGTGTTCAGCGGCGCCGACACGGAGAAGGTGCTGCAGCGGATCGCCGACTACAACGCGCGCCGCCGCGCCGACGGCTCCGAGACCGCGGACGCCTTCCGCGTCAACATCGGCGTCACCGTCGGCCGCCACAACCACGGGCGCGAGTCCCTGCTGCGCTACGCGCAGTACTTCAACAAGCTCGGCGTCGACACCGTGCGCTTCAACAACTTCAGCGACCACGGCGGCCGGCACCCCGGTCTGCGGCTGTCCCGCGAGGAGATCGAGCAGGCGTACCGCGACTTCCGCTGGCTGCACGACACCGTGGAGCTGGACTTCCAGCTCGGCGTCAGCGAGGACTTCGGGACGTTCGGCATCAAGGCCATGGGCTTCCCCGGGCACGTCGGCTGGTGCCGCGCCGGCCGGCAGCTGTTCGCCGCGATCCCCGCGGAGGAGACCGTGCTGTCCGAGGACGGTCCGGAGCGCCGGGAGAAGATCGGCGACATCGTCGGCTGCGTCAACACCTTCGAGCCCCACCTGGGCATCCTGGTCCGCACCGTCGTCGAGGGCGAGGACGGCGCCCGCTACGACCTCGAGTTCGACCACGAGGCCATCCAGGCGTTCACCGACAAGCGGATGGCGGGCGTCTACAAGGACGGCTGCTTCGCCCCCGAACTGTCCGAGGAACTCGGGCTCGTCTCGCGCGTGCCGCAGCGCCGCCGGCTGCCGCTGCTCGTCGAGCCGACGGCCTGAGAGGGGACACGCATGCGCCACGTCCTCGTCTTCGCCAAGACGCCCCACGCCACCACGCCCTACGAGCAGTGGCTGGCGGGCACCGGCATCGAGCCGGTCGTCCTGACCCCCCGTGTGCACGCCGCCGGCTACGGCCACCTCCGGCACGTGCACGCCTTCGACGACTACGACACCAACCAGCTCGTCGAGAAGACGGCCCTGCGCCTCGCCCGCGAGCTGGACGTGGACGCCGTCTTCGCCCGGGCCGAGTCGGACGTCCTGCGGGCCGCGCAGCTCCGCGACCTGCTGGACCTTCCCGGACAGCGGACCGCGAGCGCCCGCGCCTTCCGCGACAAGGTCGTGATGAAGGACCACCTCGCGGGCGGCCCGGTGGACGTCCCCGCCTACCGTCTCCTCGACTCCGCCTACACGGCCGTGGAGTTCGTCGCCGAGCACGGGTACCCGGTGGTGGTCAAGCCGGTGTCCGAGTCCGGTTCCCTCGGTGCCCGCGTCCTGCGCGACGAAGCCGACCTGGACGCCTACCTCGCCGCTCCCTGGCGCGGCACCAGCCAGATCGAGACCTTCGTCCCGGGCGCGATGTACCACGTGGACGGGCTGGTGCGGGACGGCGAACCCGTCTTCGTGCGGCCCTTCCGCTACCTGAACGACTGCCTCTCCTTCCGCAGCGACCACTGGATGGGCAGCGTTCCGCTGGCGCCCGGGGACCCGTACCACGCCCGCCTCGTCGACGCGGTCCGCGCGGTCCTCGCGCAGCTCCCGACGCCCGAACGGACCACGTTCCACGCGGAGTTCTGGATCACCCCGGACGACCGGACGGTGTTCTGCGAGATCGCCAGCCGCACCGGCGGCGGCATGGTCGCCCGTGCCGTCCGGCACGCCTTCGGCATCGACCTCGACAAGGAGTGGCTCTACGCCGAGTGCGGGCTCCCCGCCTCGTCGGGCGGGCCGGCTCCCCGGCCGGCGGGCGGCCTGTGGATCCCCCCGTCGAGCGGCGTACTGGAGCACCTCCCGACCGAGGGCGCGCCCGACTGCGTGCTCGAGTCCGCGCACACCGGCCGGGCCGGTCAGGTCTTCCACGGAGGCGTCAAGTCCGGCCTGTTCCTGGCCGGTTACGTCGTCGGCGGCGCATCGGAGGAGGACGTCGCGGCGAACATGGAGAAGGTCGCCGCCTGGTTCGCCGGGGCGGTCCGCTGGCGTCCCGCCGATGCCCCGGATGCCGCCGGTCCCGTCGACGCCCCCGAGACCGCGGGAGCGACCCCGTGACCCCGCCCGAGCCGCCCCGGCCTCACGTGCCGCCGTCGTCGCAGCCGCAGCCGCCGCGTCCGCTGCCGGGGCCGCTGGTGGACGCCGCGTGGCTCGCGCCCCGGCTGGGCGCGGACGGGCTCGTCGTCCTCGACGCCTCCGCCGGCGCGCACCGGGACGCGGAGACCCGCATCCCCGGCGCCCGCCGGTTCGACCTCGACGGAGCCCTCTCGGACCACCACGCCTCGCTCCCGCACACCATGCCGGAGCCCGACCGCCTCGCCGCCGAGCTGCGCGCCCTCGGGCTCCGGGACGAGGACACCGTCGTCGTGTACGACGCGGCCGGCGTCTACTCCAGCCCGCGGGCCTGGTGGATGCTGCGGGCCGTGGGCTTCGACCGGGCCGCGGTCCTCGACGGCGGCCTGCCCGCCTGGACCGCGTCCGGCGGGCCGGTGGAAGACGCCGCCCGGCCTCTGCAGCCCTTCGCCCCGGGCGACTTCACCGCCCGACCGCGCTCCGGCCTCCTCGTCGGCGCCGACCGGGTGGCGGACGCGCTGCGCGACCCGGACGCCGCGGTGCTCGACGCCCGCACCCGGGCCCGGTTCACCGGCCGTGCGCCCGAGCCGCGTCCCGGCCTGCGCGGCGGCCACATGCCCGGAGCGGTCAGCCTCCCGTTCGGCGAACTGCTGGGCGACGGCGGCCGGATGCGTCCCCCGCACGAGCTGCGGGAGGCGTTCCGCGAAGCCGCCGGGGACCGTGGGACGCTGGTCTTCAGCTGCGGATCGGGCGTCACCGCCTGCGTCCTGGCACTGGGCGCGCACCTCGCGGGCCTGGAGGACCTGTCGGTCTACGACGGGTCCTGGAGCGAATGGGGCCTCCCCTCCTCCGGGCGACCCGTGGCGACCGGCGCGGCAGACGCGGGGAGCGCGGGGAGCGCCGGGAGCGCGGACCACGCGGGGGCCTCGTGAACGGGGGCCTCGTGAAGAAGCCGCCCGCCGCGAGCAGGTGGCAGACCTTCCGGGACCTCTCGCCCAGCCTGAAGTCCCTGATCGTCCTGTCCTTCGTCGTCGCGCTCGGCAGCTACATGGTCACGCCCTTCATCGGCGTGCTGATGGTCCAGGCGGTGGGCCTCGACCTGCGAGTGGCCGGCGCCCTGGTCGCCGTCGCCACCTTCATCCAGTTCGGCGGCAGCATCCTCGGCGGGCCGGTGGTGAACCGGATCGGTCTCAAGTCGACCATGGTCGGCGCGCTGGTGCTGCGTACCGCCGGTCTCGCCCTGCTCGGCGTCGCGGTGGCCGTCCCCTGGCTCGCCTACCCGGCCGTGCTCCTGGTCGCGCTCGGTCCCGCGCTGTACCTGCCGGCGAACAAGGCGTACATCGTCACCTGCGTCTCCGACGACCTGCGACCGCTGTTCCTCGGGGTCAGCAGCGCCGCGCTCAACGCCGGCATGGGCGTCGGCCCGCTGCTGGCGGCGCTCCTCATCGACACCGACCCGATGATGCTCCTGCTCGGCGCCGCGCTGCTGTTCGCGGCGATCACCCTCGCCCACCAGCTCACCATGCGCCCGGTCGAGGGCAGGGCCGCCACCCCGTCGCCGGGCACCGGCCCGGGCGTGCTGCGGCGGCTGCGCCCCGCGCTGCGGCCGGTGCTCGTCACCGGACTCGCCTTCTACCTGTACTTCTTCTTCCAGAGCTTCGTCGGCCTGTACGCCGCCGAGCTGGGGCACATCGGCATGCTCGGCTGGGTCATGCTGCTCAACTGCGCCATGGTGGTGGTCCTCCAGCCCGCCCTCTCCGGGAGGATCGCGCGAGCTCCCTACCGGCTGCTGGTCGGCGGATCGTTCGCCCTGCTGGCGGCCGGCACCGCGGTGATGTCCCTGGGCGGGCCCTGGATGCTTCTCGCGGGTACCGCGGTCTTCACCCTGGGCGAGGTGTTCCTGCTGCTGCGCTGCGACCTGGAACTGGTCGAACGGGTGCCGGGCAACCCGGCGTTCGCGTTCGGCGTGCAGCGGCTCACCGCAGGTGTGGGCGGGCTGCTCGCCGGCCTGGCCGGCGGGTTCGCCTTCGCCCACTTCGTCCAGGCGGGGGAGCCCGAGGGGTTCTGGATGTTCGCCGCCGTCCAGTGCGCCGTCGCCGTGCTCCTCGTCCTGCCCGCACGCCGACGCCGCCGCACCGTCGTCCCGTCCGGGACCGCCGCGGATCGCACCCCGGAGCCGGTGCCGTGAGCGGCGAGCGGCACACGACGCGGACCCGGCTGGTGCACGCCGGCTCCGACCCCCGTACGCAGCGCGGCTACCCCAACCCGCCGGTGCACCGGGCGTCCACCGTCCTCTACCGCGACACCGCCGAGATGGCGGTGTCGCAGGCCGATCCGCTGAAGCGGGAGATGCCGGTCTACGGCCGCTTCGGCACCCCGACCAGCATGGCGTTCGAGGCGGCCGTGGCCGAACTGGAGGGCGGCCACGGCGGCGTGGCCACCTGCTCCGGACTCGCGGCGATCAGCACCGCCGTCCTGTCCTTCGTCCGGGCCGGCGACCACGTCCTGGTCACCGACTCCGCGTACCTGCCCACACGCCGCTTCTGCGACTCCCTCGCCGCGCTCGGTGTGGAGACCGAGTACTACCCGCCGGGCATCGGCGCGGACATCGCCGCACTCGTCCGCCCCACGACGCGGCTGGTGTACCTGGAGTCCCCGGGGTCCACCACCTTCGAGGTGCAGGACGTGCCGGCGATCACGGCCGCCTGCCGGGCCCGCGGCGTCACCACCCTCGTCGACAACACCTGGGCCACGCCCGTGTACCACCGTCCGCTTCAGCTGGGTGCGGACGTCGTCCTGCACTCGGCGACGAAGTACCTCACCGGCCATGCGGACAGCATCCTGGGCGTCGCCGTGTGCACGGCCGCCGCGTACCCCGCCGTGCGCGCCACGGCCATGCGGCTGGGGCAGTGTGCCGGGGCGGACGACGTCTACGCCGCGCTGCGCGGCCTGCGCACCCTGGACGTGCGGCTGGAGCGCCACCAGGCGCAGGCCCTGGAGCTTGCGCGCTGGGCGGGCAAGCAGCCGGGCGTCGCGGCCGTGCTCTCCCCAGCGCTGCCGGAGGACCCCGGGCACGACCTCTGGCGCCGCGACTTCACCGGCGCCTCCGGCCTCTTCGGCCTGGAACTGGACCCCCGGTACGGGCGGGAGGAAGCCGACGCCCTGGCCGACCGGCTCACCCTCTTCGGGCTCGGCCACAGCTACGGCGGCTACGAGAGCCTCGTGGTGCCGTGCGAACCCGCGCAGCACCGGCTGGCCGGCACCTGGCGCGGACGCGGGCCGCTGCTCCGCGTCCACGTCGGATTCGAGGACGTGGAGGACCTCAAGCGCGACCTCGCGGACGGCCTCCGGGCGCTGCCGCCGCTCCCCGGCCCGGCCTGACCGCACCGACCGCACCGGGCCCCGACGGACCCGCGCCCCGCGGCGGGCCGTCGCGCCCCGCCGCCGGGCGCCGTCCCGAACACCTCTACGATGCTGCCCTGAACCGCTGGCCGGCGCCCCACCGCCGATGCCGGAGCGTACGGCCCCCTTCGGACGGCTCTCGGCCGCCCGCCGGACCCTCCCCCCGCCCCGGGCGGGCCGGCGACGTGTGCAGGGAACCGAAGCGGAGCACCACATGTCTGACAGAGCGTCCGGCCCCGCGGGCCCCGCGGACGGGGGAGCCGGGGGAGAGGGGTCGTCCGTCCCGGACGGCGCGTGGGAGGCGTTCCAGCGGGAGGCGGAGGAGTCCGGGCGGCGCGGATCGACGGGTGCCGCCGGCGTTCCGAAGGAGCCGTCCGCGCGGGCGCGGATGGTCGCGGCGCGGCTGCGCGAGCAGGACGAGGCCGCGGCCGCCGCGCAGCGGCGCGGGTTCGGCCGTCGCGGGAAGGGGAAGCCACCGGAGCCGTGGCAGCCGGACGGCTGGCGCACCGGACCAGCCCTGTACGAGACGCGGGGCGGCGGCGGTTGGCGGCAGTCCCGGCGGGTGGGCCTGGTGTTCGCGGTGCTCTGCCTGCTCGTGGGCGGCCTGTGGTTCGCCGACCGGCGCGGCCACCTGAACCTCGGATCCCCCGGCGCCGGTGGCCAGCGGGAGCCGCTCGCCGTGGAGACCGGCCGACCCACCGGTGCACCGCCGACCGCCGCGTTCTCCGGCCTGCCCACCCTGGAGCGTCCCTGGGCGGGCTCGCCCGCACGCCGCTGGGACGAGGGGGCCGACGCCATCGAACTGCCGGCCGCGGAGCCCGTCGGCGACGTCTCCGCCGACGCGCTGGCCGGGTGGGGAACCACCACACCGGGCACGGTCTGGGTGACCGAGACGATCGGCGAGTGGGCGGGCGTCCGCTGCGACGCCGAGGCGGACGGCATGCTGCACCCGGACTTCCCCTCCGAACGGGCGGACGGGGGCGGCGACGGCCCCACGCGCGACCCGTACGACCGCAGCCGCGAGGCGGGCACGGGCGGCGCCGACCCCGCAGCCTGTGGCACGGCGACCCGCGTATGACCACCCGCACACGACCGTGCCCGGGCCCGCAGCGCGGACCCGGGCACGGCTACCCGCCCGGCAGCGGCGCGCCGGCTCGTGTGCCGAGCGGTTTGCCGCTGCCGTCGTGGGGCGTGCCGCTGGTCGTTCTCAGCGGATGCCGAGTGCGACGACCTGGGTGACGGCGTTCTCGGCGAAGTTGTCGTCGCTGACCAGGATCAGGGTTCGTTCGCCGTTCGGAAGCGTCGGGCCCCAGGTCATGCCCTCGGTGTTGTCGACGGTGGACAGGCCCAAGTCGTCGAAATCCGCGACCAGTTTCTTGCGCAGGGGCGTGACCTCCCGTCCGTTCAGGGAGTCCATGTTCCGCACGTCGGTCGCGCCGTGGGTGGTGGCGTCGAAGAGGCGGATCTTGTAGCCCGCGCCCGCCACCCAGGTGCGTTCGAGTACGAGGTAGCGGTCGGGGTCGTGGGGGAAGGCGAGGATCGCGGGTACGCCGGTGTCCGGGCCCCACGGGCTGGTCGGGTCGGACTCGGCGAAGATCTTTTCCAGGTGGTAGGCGAACTGTCCCCGCACCTGCCCCTGCCGGTTCTGCTGGGTGACGCGGATCAGGGCGCCGTGTTCCCGATCCGGTTCCGGGCCGTCCTGGATCAGCGGGCCTTCGACGGCGCTGGTGAGCAGGCCACCCCCGCCGCCGAAGGTGAGCGCTTCGACGGCCTGGTTCCGCCGGATGCCCCAGTCGTCGGTGGTGATCCGGTAGTGGGGCGCCAGGGGGTGCTGTCCGAGGTACGCACCCGTGCGGGTGGCGAACTGGATCGACGGCTGGACCATCGGTTCACCCGCCGACTTCGGCCGGTTGCCTTCCTGGGCCCACACGTACTGGCAGCTCCGTGGGTCCACCCGCAGCTCTTCCGGGTCCACGGCCCTGCCGTCGCCGGCGGTCGGCGGCGGGTAGAGCGAGCCGTCCGGCTGCCGGAGCGGGTGCGTGCCGGTGAGGTCCACGGTGTGCACCCCGGAACGGTCCACACCGATCTCGGCGGTGTAGAAGCGAGCGGGCTGCAGGTACGAGCGGTCGTCGCTGATCATGACGTAATCGCCCGTGCACGGATCGCGGTCGATGCCGGAGAGCCCGCCGACGGTGGTGTTCCGGAAGGTGAGCTGATGCGGGATGATCTTTTCGCCGAGCAGGCGGGCCTGCACCCCGCTGCGGTCGGCCGGTGCGGCCTTGCCGTCCGGCGGTACTGCTACCGCAGGCGTCATCGTCGCGGCGAGTACCAGGGCCGCGGCACATGCGCGGCGGGTCAGGGAAGCTTTCATGGGAATGATCTTGACCCGGTTTGTGCCGGCGCGCAGTCACCCAGTGGGGTGATCAGCCCCGCGAACGACCGTGTGCGGCGGTGTCCGCGACCGCGTGCGGCGTCCGCGGCCACCCCGGCTACGGGGTCACGGACGGGAGTTCGCGGACGCGCACCCGGGGGAAGTCGGACCTACGCGCACCTGCGGCCGACCGGCCGGGCAGAGAAGACCGCACCCGGTCCGTGAGGGACGCCGTGCTCGGCGGCCTGCGGACCGGGTGCGGACGGGGTGACCAGACGATCAAGGAAATCGCAGGTCGAAGGGCTTGAGATCAGGTCAGCCCTTCTTGGTCTCCCAGAAGATCTTGTCGATCTGGGCGATGTGGTCCAGGGCCTTCTGGCCGGTCGCCGGGTCGGTGGACCCCTTGGCGGCGCTGAGGGCCTTGAGCGTGTCGTTGACCAGTTGGTGCAGCTCCGGGTACTTCTCGAAGTGCGGAGGCTTGAAGTAGTCGCTCCACAGCACGGAGACGTGGTGCTTGGCCAGCTCCGCGCGCTCCTCCTTGATGGTGGTGGCGCGGGCGCGGTAGTGCGGGTCCTCGTTGGCCTGGTACTTCTCCTGGATGGCCTTGACGGACTCCGCCTCGATGCGGGCCTGTGCGGGGTCGTAGACACCGCAGGGCAGGTCGCAGTGAGCGCTGACCTGCACCTTGGGGGCGAACAGGCGGGAAAGCATGAAAGCCGTCCTTCCTCGTGATCGTCTTCTCAGGTGCGAGGTTACTCGCTGGGGTAGGTGTTTTCCCGGGTGCCCCTGAGGGCTTGGGCCAAAAGTCCCAGAAGGAGTCGTGCCGGGTGGATGATCGGAAGGACCGGAGGCGGAGGATGCCCGAGCGGGCGAAGTCACGGGGGAAGCCGCGGATCGCGTCGGCGCGGGCGCGTGCCGGGCGACCGGACGGCGGGCCGCGTGACCAGGGGCTGCTGCGGCGGATCGGGCTGGCGGAGGTGTACAACCCTTCGATGCAGCCCACCCTGTACCCGGGAGACCAGCTGGTCGTGCACTACGGCGGCCGGGTGCGGGCCGGGGACGTGGTGGTGCTGCGGCACCCGTTCCAGCACGACCTGCTGATCGTCAAACGTGTGCTCCGGCGGCGCGGTGCGGCGGGCTGGTGGGTGCAGGGGGACAACCCGGCGGTGCGCAACGACAGCCGGGAGTTCGGGGCGGTGCCGGACGAACTGCTGGTCGCGCGCGCGTTGCTGAGGGTGCGGCCCCGCCGGGCCGCCGGTCCCGGCGACGGAGCCGGTGCCGGGACCGCTCAGGCGTCGGTGTTCTCGCTGCTGCGCTGGGCGCTGTCCGCCGTGCGCCCCTTGGTGCCGCCGCCGGCCAGCCGCTTGCGCGCCCGGTAGGCGGCCACGTTGGCGCGGGTCGCGCAGCGGTCCGAGCAGTAGCGCCGGGACCGGTTGGTCGAGGTGTCCAGGTAGGCGTTGCGACAGGGGCCGGCCTGGCAGATGCCCAGCCGTTCCACGCCCAGGTCGGTGAGGTGGAAGGCCAGCCCCATGCAGGCGGTGGCCGCGTAGCCGGCTGTCGCGTTGGCGGCGTGGTCGGCGAGGTGCATGTGCCAGAGAGGGCGCCCGTCCGCGCCTCGGTCGCCGTGCCCGGAGATCTGCGGGCTCGTGGGGAACTCCATGAGCAGTGCGTTCAGCAGGTCCACGGCGCGGACCTCGTCGCCGTCGGCCGCCGCGCCGAAGACCGCGCGCAGTCGCGTCCGTACGGTGCGCAACCGGGCCACGTCCCCGTCCGTGGCCCGGCGCGCCATCTGCCGGGCGGGGCCGAACAGTTCGCGCACGGCGTCGACGGAGGTGAGCGTGTCCTCGCCGCGTTCGGGCTGCTCGGTGTTCACCAGGCGCACCGCCCAGTCCGAGTAATAGTTGAGTTCCACTTGTGGTCCTTACGGCCGCGGTCTATCGTCGGGGTGGGGCTTCGGTAATGGCCGAACTGCCCTCCAGGGTATTACTCGAGGAGGACGGATGACGACCGAAACGGCCGGCCGTACGGACTGGCAGGCATGGCAGCGCAGTTGGGACCGCCAGCAGGAGTGGTACCTGCCCGACCGCGAGGAGCGGTTCCGGGTCATGCTCGACATGGTGGAGGCCGTCGTCGGCCCCGCGCCGCGGGTGCTGGATCTGGCCTGCGGCACCGGCAGTATCTCGGACCGGGTGCTGCGCCGGTTCCCGGACGCCCGCACCACCGGCGTCGACCTCGACCCGGCGCTGCTCGCCATCGCCCGCGGCCACTTCGCGGACGAGGAGCGCGCCGAGTTCGTCACCGCCGACCTCAACGACCCCGACTGGACGGCCCGGCTGCCGCACCGTTCCTACGACGCCGTGCTGACCGCCACCGCGCTGCACTGGCTCCGCACCGATGCGCTGCGCGGTCTGTACGGGCAGCTCGCCTCGGTCGTGCGGGAGGGCGGAGTGTTCATGAACGCCGACCACATGCCGGACGAGGACACCCCGCGCCTGGACGAGGCGGTCCGCGCGTTCGAGCGGTCGCGCAAGGAGCGGGAGAAGGCGGCCGGCGTCCAGGACTGGGCGGACTGGTGGGGGACGGTAGCAGCCGACCCGGTGCTCGCCGACGCGGCGGCCGAACGCTTCCGCATCTTCGGCGACCCGCGCACCGGTGACCACTTCTCCGACCAGGTCCAGGCCCCGGCCTGGCACGTCCGCAGCCTCCGGGAGGCGGGCTTCGCCGAGGCCCGCCCGGTGTGGGCCTCGCCCTCCGACGCCCTGGTCCTGGGCCTGCGCTGACACGGGCCGGCGCTGGGTGCGCCCGCGCTGACACGGCCGCGCCCCCGACACCACGCGTCCCCGCCGGGGTCCGCCCGGGCGGGGACGCGTGGTGCCGTTCAGTCGCGGCGGTAGTGGGCGTGCGAGCCGCTGGTCGCCGGGTCCTCGTAGGCGCCGGGCTTGCCGCGGTCCACGTGCCACTTCGTCAGGGTCGACACGGGCGACTTCGGGTCGTGGCGGGAGCCCACCACCCGCATGTGCGTCGTCCACCGCTCCGGGGTGACCTCGTACAGGTCGTAGCCGTACGAACCCGCCTGGAAGTACTGGAGGTGCGGGTTGGCCTCGCCCATCAGCGGGCCGTTCTTCTCGTTCCACTCCGGCCGGTAGGCACCCGAGCAGACGGAGTGCGAGGTGAACTCCGCGCCGACCACGGGGGAGTCGGCGGCGTCGAAGTCGGTGCGGATCTCGTCGACGAATGCCGAGTGCCAGTCGCCGGTGATCACCACCAGGTCCTCCAGCTGGGCGCCGTGCACGTGGCCGAGTACGTCCGCCCGTTCGGTGCGGAAACCGTCCCACTGGTCGGGGAACATGATGTCGCTGCCCGGTTTGGCGCGCAGCTGGCTCAGCATGATCGAGTTGGCCCAGCAGTGCCACGCGTCCGGTGCGTTCGTCACGCCCTGCTTCAGCCAGTCGCGCTGCCGCGTGCCCAGAATGCTGCCGTCCGCCGTGTCGGGCACCGTGCGGTACGACCGCAGGTCCAGCACGGTCAGCTCCACCAGTCCGCCGATGTCGCGGCGCCGGTGCAGCACGGGTTCCGGGAGCGCCGCGTCGACGCCCGGTTCGCCGTCGCGGTGCGGCTGGTGCTCGTACCACGCCTGGTAGGCGGCGAGCCGGCGCTGCAGGAAGGGTGCGCCGCCGACGGCCGGGCTGTAGTTGTTGCGCACCTCGTGGTCGTCCCAGGTCAGGAACCAGGGGTGATTGGCGTGCGCGGCGCGCAGCGACGGGTCGCCCTTGTAGAGCGCGTACCGCTTGCGGTAGTCGGCCAGGGTCAGGCACTCGCCGGTGTCGTGGTTGCGGTCCCGGTCGCCCGATCCGGGACCGTACTCGTAGATGTAGTCCCCGAGGTGGACGACGAAGTCCAGCTCCTCGGCGGCGATGCCGCGCAGCGCCGCGTAGTAGCCGTCGTAGAACTTCTGGCAGTTGGCGCTGGCGAAGACCACCCGCCGGGCTCCCGGCGCGGGCGCGGTCTTGGTCCGGCCGATCCGGCTGGTCCTCCCGCGCGCGGTGAAGGCGTAGTAGTAGTGGCGCCCGGGGCGCAGCCCGTCGACCGGCACGTGCACGCTGTGGCCCAGCGTGGCCGACGCGTGGACGGTCCCGCGCTGGACCACCGTGCGCATGCCGCGGTCCTCGGCGACCGTCCAGCCCACCTCGACCGTCTCGGGGAGGTCCTGTTCCACGGCGAACGGGTCCGGAACCAGGCGCGTCCACAGCACGACGCCGTGCGGCAGCGGATCGCCGGACGCCACGCCCAGCGTGAACGGCGCCGGATCGTACGTGGCCCCCAGCGCCTCGGCGGCGGCCCGCGCCTGCGCCGGGGAGTGGCCGGCGGCCAGCGGCCAGGCGAGGTTCAGCGCGCCCGCCGCGGCGGCGGCCCTGAGCAGTCCGCGTCTGCCGAGCCTCATGCGATCCCCTCCCGGCGCGCCGGGGCGGTGGGTGTGGCGGAGGGAACGCGGGCGCTGCCGCCGTGCAGGGTGAGGGAGAGGGCGTCGGCGTAGCCGTCGTTGGCGGCCCCGCCGTCCTGCGTCAGCGCCAGTACCAGCCGCACCGACCGGGCGCCCGGCGGTACGGCGGCCTCGGCCGTGCGCTCGAACATGCCGGTGCGGCCGTCGCGTTCGGTCGCGGTGAGCGGGCCGAGCACGGCGAGCGCGACGGGCGTGCCCCTGCCGTCCCGGAACTCCACCGAGAGCCGGGCGCCGTCCTCCTGGTCCCCGAACCCGCCCAGCCACGCCGCCGCGCGGAACCGGACGCCGCCCCCGTCCACGGCGCCGCGGCCGGTGGCGCCGTCCGTCGGCAGGGCGACGTCCTGGAGCAGCGTGGTACGGGGGGACGTGCCGCCGGCGAAGAAGCGGCTGCCGCGCCGCGGCGGCCCCGGG
This sequence comes from Streptomyces sp. CNS606, assembly GCF_000426325.1. Lineage (NCBI taxonomy): Bacteria > Bacillati > Actinomycetota > Actinomycetes > Kitasatosporales > Streptomycetaceae > Streptomyces > Streptomyces sp. CNS606. The sequence goes on along the minus strand of NZ_KE384522.1, from coordinate 323,770 downwards.
TCCTTGGGCCCGGGGTGCCCCTCGCCGAAGTCGTAGCGGATGAGGGCGGGCGCCCCCTCGGTGACCTTCCAGCCCGTCACGGCGTCGACGGGTGCGTCCGTCCCGCCGGGACCCTGCTCGGCGTCGCCGTTCCGCACGAGGTTGTCAGCGATGACGCCTCCCGATGTGACTCACGGGGCGACACCGGGTGCGTCACCCGGCGTGATGATCACATCGACGTATGGCTCGGAACGGGGCGCGCCGCCCCGTCGTCCCCCGACCGGCCCTCCCCTTTCCCCCCGGTGGCGCACCGCGCCGGGCATCCCCGGCAGGGGCGGCCGGCGTGCACACCTCCTCCACGGGCCTGCCGGGGCCGCTCAGCCCGGCTCTCTGGTCCTTGTCCGGGACACCCCGACTCCCTGCGTGGATACGGCAACCTCATCGCCGTATCCACGCAAGACCCGAACGGTTGAGGCGGATGTGACTGCTGTGACCCCGCCACCCGCCCGTCAGGTGAACCGCACGGCTACCGCCCACGATCACCGGCCCGTACCTGGACCGATCCCACCCGGGCACCGCAGAGGGGGTGACCGCACCCGGTGCGGTCACCCCCTCCGTCGGCTGAGCCCCGCAGGGCTACGCGCGGGCCACGCCCTCCGCGCGGGCGGCCGCTGCGACCGCCGACGTCACCGCGGGGGCGACCCGCTCGTCGAACGGCGACGGAATCACCCGCTCCGCACTCAGTTCGTCCGCGACGACCGCGGCCAGCGCCTCCGCCGCCGCGATCTTCATCCCCTCGGTGATCTCGGACGCGCGCACCTGGAGCGCCCCGGCGAAGACGCCGGGGAAGGCGAGCACGTTGTTGATCTGGTTGGGGTAGTCGCTGCGCCCGGTGGCCACCACGGAGGCGTACTTGCGGGCGACGTCCGGGTGGATCTCCGGGTTCGGGTTGGCCATGGCGAAGATGAACGCGCCGTCGGCCATCGTGGCGACGGCCTCCTCCGGCACCGTGCCGCCGCTGACGCCGATGAAGACGTCCGCGCCGTCCAGCGCGCTCTCCAGCGAGCCGACGAGCCCGGCCTTGTTGGTGAAGCCCGCCAGGTCGCGCTTGGCGGAGTTGAGGTCCTCGCGGTCGCGGGAGACGACGCCCTTGCGGTCGCAGACCGCGACGTCGCCGATGCCGGCCTCGACCAGGATCTTGGCGATGGCGACGCCGGCCGCCCCGGCGCCGGAGATCACCACGCGCAGGTCGCCCAGCGTCCTGCCGGCCAGCCGCGAGGCGTTGCGCAGCGCGGCGAGCGTGACGATCGCGGTGCCGTGCTGGTCGTCGTGGAAGACGGGGATGTCGAGGCGCTTCTTCAGCTGCTCCTCGATCTCGAAGCAGCGGGGCGCGGAGATGTCCTCGAGGTTGATGCCGCCGAAGGACGGCGCGAGCCGGGCGACGGTCTCCACGATCTCGTCGACCTCGCGGCAGTCGAGCGCGATCGGCACCGCGTCCACGCCGCCGAACTGCTTGAACAGGATCGCCTTGCCCTCCATGACGGGGAGCGAGGCGGCCGGGCCGATGTCGCCGAGGCCGAGGACCGCGCTGCCGTCGGTCACGACGGCGACCACCTGGGAGCGCCACGTGTAGTCGTGCACCAGCTCCGGCTGTTCCGCGATGGCGCTGCAGACCTTGGCGACGCCCGGCGTGTAGGCGAGGGACAGGTCGTCCGCGTTCCGCACCGGCACCGTCGCCTGCACCGCCATCTTTCCGCCGCGATGGAGCGCGAATGCCGGGTCGATCATGTCCTCGTCCAGCCCGTCCTTGGGATTGACGATCTCCGCTGCCACTGTGTGGACCCCTTGTTTTCGTATAACTGCTGAGGGTGGCCGCTCCCGGGTGAGGGGCGGGCGGGCACCACGTCCGTGACCGGGCCTGCGGGTAACCGCCGCCTGGGGGAGACACGGACGCCGGGCGCGCCGCACACGCGCCCTGGTCCCCGGGTGAGGGGTGTAATCGTCCTTTCTACCCGACGGAGGTGCGTGCCGACGAACCTCTTTCTACGGTGGGTGAGGAACCTCTCACGCCGCTGACACGCCGCTGACACGTGGTCCGCACACCTGCGCCGCGGGTGAGCGCCATAGCGCCTTTCGGGTGCCCTGTATCCGGAGTCGACTATCCGTTATCCGATTTTGACATCGTCGGGCCCCTGGGATGACTACCCCGGGTGGCAAGATTCCCCCCATCAGACGTGGCCGGACCGTGACATTCGACGACGAGTGCGCGGGCCGGCGACACCCTCACTCGCAGGAGGACCTGGCCATGACCGTTCGCACCACCCGACGTTCCCCGGCCTTCCGATCCCGGATCGGGGCGGCAGGAGCCATCGCGGTCGCCGGAGCACTGCTGCTCACCGGCTGTGGGGACCAGACGGACGGGGGCGGGGACGGCGACGGCGGCGGCAAGAAGACCGCCGACGCGGAAGCCCCCCTGTACGACGAGCTGCCGCAGAAGATCCAGAAGGCCGGGACCATCAAGGTCGGCTCGGACATCGCCTACGCGCCGGTCGAGTTCGTGGACGAGAACGGCGAGCCCGCCGGCATCGACCCGGACCTGGCGAAGGCCATGAGCAAGGAGCTGGGCGTCGACTTCCAGTTCCAGAACGGCACCTTCGACCAGCTGATCCTGGGCATGAACTCGGGCCGCTACGACGTCGTCATGTCGGCCGTCACCGACACCAAGGAGCGCCAGGAGGGTGTGAGCGACGACGCCGAGGGCGGCGCCGACTTCGTGAACTACTTCAAGGCCGGCTCCTCCTTCCTGGTCGAGAAGGGCAACCCGGAGAACGTCCAGAACCTGGACGACCTCTGCGGCAAGACGGTCGCCGCCCAGCGCGGCACCGCGAACGAGGCCCTGGTCCGCACGCAGAACAAGAAGTGCGACGAGAAGATCGACCCGTTCTTCGCGGACAAGGACACCGACTCGATCACGCAGCTCCAGAACGGCCGCGCGGACGTCGTCGTCACCGACTTCCCGGTGGCCGCGTACAACGCGAAGACCTTCGGCAACGGCGAGCAGTTCGAGGTCGCCGGCGGCCAGATCGACGCCGCCCCGTACGGCATCGCGGTGAGCAAGAAGAACACCGAGCTCCGCGACGCCATCCAGTCCGCCATGAACCGGATCATGGAGAACGGCGAGTACGAGAAGGTCATGAAGAAGTGGGACGTGACCAACGGCGCACTGGACGAGGCGACGGTCAACGCCGGCAAGTGAGCCGCAGCCGGGGCGTGACGGCGGGCCGCCGGACGGCCGCCGCCGCGCCCCGGCGCCCGCACCACCCGCTTTCTGATCCCGAAGGTAACCACCCGTGTCTGAACCCGAAGAGCCCGGAAAGGCCGCGGGCGGCGGCTCCCTGCGCAAGGGGGGCACCCGCCCGGACGGCACCGGGGCCATGACCACCGGCAAGGTCCCGCCGGAGGCCATCAAGGCCATTCCCGTCAAGCACTACGGCCGCTGGGTCGGCGCCGCCGCCGTCCTCACCCTGCTCGGCCTGCTCGTCCTGGCGTTCGCCCAGGCCCAGATCGACTGGGGCGTCGTCGGCGACATGCTCGACGACGAGACGTTCGTCAAGGGCGCCTGGGAGACCCTGAAGATCACCGTGTTCGCCATGATCCTGGGCGTGGTCCTGGGCATGCTGCTCGCGGTGATGCGCATGTCGGAGAACAAGGTCCTGTCGTACGTCGCCTGGGTCTACATCTGGTTCTTCCGCGGCACGCCCGTCCTCGTCCAGATCTTCCTCTGGTTCAACCTCTCGATCATCTTCGAGACGATCAACCTGGGGCCGATCTACCAGGACGAGATGAACGACTTCATGACGCCGTTCATGGCCGCCCTGCTGGGCCTGGGCCTCAACGAGGCGGCGTACATGGCGGAGATCAGCCGGGCCGGCATCCAGTCGGTCGACCACGGCCAGACCGAGGCGGCCCACGCGCTCGGCATGCGCGGCACCAAGACGATGCGGCGCGTCGTGCTGCCGCAGGCCATGCGTGTGATCATCCCGCCGACCGGCAACGAGTTCATCAACATGCTGAAGACCTCGTCGCTGGCCTATGCGATCGGCTACAACGAGCTGTTCCTCGCCAGCCGCAACTTCGGCTCCCGCACGCTGGCGGTGATGGAGGCGCTGATCGTCGCGACGGTCTGGTACCTCGTCCTCACCACGATCTTCAGCATCTTCCAGTACTACATCGAACGGCACTACTCCCGCGGCACCTCGCGGCAGATGCCGGACACGCCGATGCAGCGGGTGTGGAAGAACCTCACCACGTTCCGGCACGGGACGGGATCGGGGGAGATCCGATGAAGAACACGTCGAACGCCGCGTCGAACACCCCGGCCGCCACCTCCGGCGGGCCGATGGTCCGTGCCGAGGCCGTGCACAAGGCATTCGGTCACAACCTGGTGCTGAAGGGCATCGACCTGGAGGTGCAGCCGCGCGAGGTCTTCTGCCTGGTCGGTCCGTCCGGCTCCGGCAAGTCCACCTTCCTGCGCTGCATCAACCACCTGGAGAAGATCAACGCCGGTCGCCTCTACGTGGACGGCCGGCTGGTGGGGTACCGCCAGCGCGGCGACAAGATCTACGAGCTCAAGGAGCGCGAGGTCGCCGAGCAGCGCAAGGACATCGGCATGGTGTTCCAGCGCTTCAACCTCTTCCCGCACATGACCGCGGTGGAGAACGTGATGGAGGCGCCGGTCCAGGTCCGGGGCACCTCCAAGGCGGAGGCCCGCGAGCGGGCGATGCAGCTGCTGGACCGGGTCGGGCTGTCCGAGAAGACCAAGCAGTACCCGTCACAGCTCTCCGGCGGTCAGCAGCAGCGCGTCGCCATCGCCCGCGCGCTGGCCATGGACCCGAAGCTGATGCTCTTCGACGAGCCGACCTCGGCGCTCGACCCGGAGCTGGTCGGCGAGGTCCTGGACGTGATGCGGGACCTCGCCGAATCCGGCATGACGATGATCGTCGTCACGCACGAGATGGGCTTCGCCAAGCAGGTCGGCGACTCGCTGGTGTTCATGGACGACGGCGTGGTCGTCGAATCCGGGCACCCGCGGGACGTGCTCACCAACCCGCAGCACGAGCGGACCAAGTCCTTCCTGTCGAAGGTCCTCTGAGCCCTGGGGCCGCGCTGCGGCCCGGCCCCGTCGCCCGCACGGCGCACCGGCCCCGTCGCCCTCACCGGGCGGCGGGGCCGTGCCGTGCCCGCCCTACGCTGGGGGCAGTCGTCCCCCGTCCGACCTGGGAGTCACCGTGTACTTCACCGACCGCGGCATCGAGGAGCTGGAGAAGCGGCGTGGCGAGGAGGAGGTCACCTTCGAGTGGCTCTCCGAGCAGCTGCGCACGTTCGTCGACCTGAACCCGGACTTCGAGGTCCCCGTCGAACGCCTCGCGACGTGGCTGGCCCGTCTCGACGACGAGGAGGAGGACGAGTAGCCCGCCGGGAAAGGCGCCCGAGGGGGCCGGCTGGGGGCGGGGGCTTCTTGCCTCGCGACACGACACGACATATCGTGTTTGACGAGAGACGCGATATGTCGTCCTCGGTCTACCCTGGGGGTGTCCCGTGCCGGAAGTCTCACGACCGCAGCAGCTGGAGTTCGACGACCCCGTCGCCGCACTCGACGTCCGCATCGTCAACGGCGCCGTGAACGTCGTCGGTACCGACGCGCCCGGCGCGCGGGTCGAGATCGCCGAGATCCACGGCCCGCCGCTGGAGGTCCGCCGCGAGGGCGACCGCATCGTCGTCGCCTACGACGACCTCCCGTGGAAGGGCTTCCTCAAGCTGCTCGACCGCAAGGGCTGGGAGCGGTCGGCCGTGGTCACCGTCTCGGTGCCCGCCGGAACCCGCCTCCACCTGGGCGTGGTCGCCGCCACCGCCGTCGTCTCCGGCGTCCACGGCGGTACGACCGTCCGCGGGGTGTCCGGCGGCTGCACGCTGGTGGGGCTGGGCGGCGAGGTCCGCGCCGACACCGTCTCCGGCGCCGTGGAGGCGCAGGCACTGCGCGGCCCCCTCTGCCTGAAATCCGTCTCCGGCCACCTGACCGTCATCGACGGCGACGGCTCCTCCGTACGGGCCGACACCGTCAGCGGCGACATGATCCTCGACCTCGCGCACACCGCCGGGCGCCCGGACATCGCCCTGGCCACCGTCTCCGGTGAGGTCGCCGTACGCCTGCCGGACACGACCGACGCCGTCGTCCAGGCCGGCACGGCGGGCGGCGCGCTCTCCAGCGCCTTCGACGCCCTGCGCGTCGCCGGTCACTGGGGTGCCCAGAGCCTGACCGGCACGCTCGGCACCGGAGCCGGACGCCTCCGCGTCAAGACGGTCTCCGGCACCGTCGCGCTGCTCCGCCGCCCGCCGCAGGAGGACGCGGTCGGCGCGGGCGCGGCGTACGACCTCAGGAAGGACGTCTGACATGCCTCCCGTCTTCGCCCACGGGCGTCTGCGCCTCTACCTGCTGCGGCTCCTGGACGAGTCCCCCCGGCACGGCTACGAGGTGATCCGTCTCCTGGAGGAACGCTTCCAGGGCCTCTACGCCCCCTCGGCGGGCACGGTCTACCCCCGGCTCGCCAAGCTCGAGGCCGAGGGCCTCGTCACCCACAGCACCGAGGGCGGCCGCAAGACCTACGCCCTCACCGACGCCGGACGGGCCGAACTCGCCGACCGGCAGGCCGAGATCGCCGAACTGGAACTGGAGATCCGCGAGTCCCTCGCCTCGCTCGCCGCGGACATCCGCGAGGACGTCAGCGGCTCCGCCCGCGACCTGCGGCGCGAGATGCGGGAGCAGGCACGCGGCACCGGCGGCGGCACGGACGCCCCGCGCGGCGCGCCGCGCGGATCGCACGGCGGGGACGCGGACGCCTGGCGCCAGGCCAAGGAGGAGATGCAGCGCGTCAAACGCGAGTGGAAGGCGCAGGCGCAGCGCGCACAGGAGGACGCGCGCAAGGCCCGCCACCAGGCGTACAAGGAGCGCGAGGCGCACGCCGAGGCGATGGCGGAGATGCGGCGCATCGCCGGCCGGGTCCAGGACCGGGTCCGCGACCAGGCCAAGGCGGGGGACTGGCAGGGCGCGGTGCAGTCCGGTCTCTCCGAACTCAGCCGCCACATCGGCGACCTCGGCCGCTTCACCGCGCCGCCCCCGCCGCCCCCGTCGTCCCCGGCCGGCGGGCCGGTGCAGGCGGAGGGCCCCCCGCCCCCGCCCGGCTCTCACGCGCCGCCCTCGCCGCCGCCCCCGCCCGGCGGGCCCGTGCCGCCGCCGGTGCCGCCGGAGGCGGACCTGCCCGGCTGGGCGGTGGAAGAGCCGTCGTCCTCCGACCCGGCCCGCGACCTGGAACGGCTGCTGGACCGTCTCCGCGACGACGTCCGCGACGCCGCCCGCGACCACGGCGTCACCCCCGACCAGCTCCGCGACGCCCGCCACTACCTCGGCACCACGGCCGCCCACGTGGTCGCCCTGCTCCGCGGCGCCTCCACCTGACGGGCGCGCCGCGGGGGCGTCAGGCCGTGGGTTCGCGCCACATGGGGTACATGGGCGGGCCGTCGGGGAGGCGGACGATGCGGTCCAGCACCGTGAAGCCGTGGCGTTCGTACAGGCCGCGGCTGCGGTCGCTGCTGGCCTCGAGATAGGCCGGGAGACCGTCCCGGTCGCACTGCGCGAGGACGGGCGCCAGCAGGGCGGAGCCCACCCCGCGGCTCTGGCGGTCGGCGGCGACCGCGATGGCCTGGAGGTAGGCGTGGTCGCGGTCCATCGGGTGGACGGACTCGGTGAGTTCGCCGAGGACGGGCAGCCGGTCGGAGTCGACCTTCTCCAGCCGCGCCCCCAGGTCGTCGCCGCCGCGCAGCTCCCCTCCGGCGACGGCGAACCACACGGCCGCGCCGGCACCGTCCGCTGTGAGGTGGACGGTGCCGTGCTCCATGCCGTGGTCGAGGAAGGCGCCGAAGAGGCGCGGATGCGCCTCTTCGCGGTGCGCGTCGTCGGGGAAGACCCATCGGCTCACCGGGTCGTCCCGGAACACCTCGTGCAGCAGTGCCGCGATCGCGTCGCGGTCCGCCCCCGTGGCGGCGCGTATGCCCAGGTCCGCCACGGCGGGTCCCCCTTGAAGGTCGGTCGGACGGTCGGTCCGTCAGACGGTCAGGACGATCTTCCCGAAGAGATCGCCGTCGGCCATCTTCTCGAATCCTTCGCGGGCGCGGTCAAGGGGCAGGGTGGAATCGATGACGGGCCGTACGCCCTTCGCCGCGCAGAACTTGAGCAGCGAGTCCAGTTCCTCCTTGCTGCCCATCGTGGAGCCGACGACCTTCAGTTCCAGGAAGAAGATGCGGTTCAGTTCCGCCGCCTCGGGGCTCGGCCCGCTCGTCGCGCCGGAGATGACCAGCGTGCCGCCCGGCTTCAGGGACTTGACCGAGTGCGACCAGGTCGCGGCGCCGACCGTCTCGATGACCGCGTCGACCCGGTGCGGCAGCCGCGTGCCGCTCTCGAACGCGCCCTCCGCGCCGAGTTCCACGGCCCGTCGGCGCTTGGTCTCGTCGCGGCTGGTGGCGAAGACCCGCAGGCCGGCCGCGGCGCCGAGCACGATCGCGGCGGTGGCGACGCCGCCGCCCGCGCCCTGCACCAGCACGCTGTCGCCCGGCCGTACGTTCGCGTTGGTGAACAGCATCCGGTAGGCGGTGAGCCACGCCGTCGGCAGGCAGGCGGCCTCCTCGAAGGACAGCTCCTTCGGCTTCGGCAGCACGTTCCACTGCGGCACGGCCACCCGTTCGGCGAACGCGCCCTGGTAGCGCTCGGTGAGCAGCGAACGCTTCTCGTGCGGTCCGACGCCGTGTCCGGTCGCGCCGATCACGGAGTGGATGACGACCTCGTTGCCGTCGGCGTCGGTGCCCGCCGCGTCGCAGCCGAGGATCATCGGCAGCATCTCCTCGCCCAGCCCGACGCCGCGCAGCGACCACAGGTCGTGGTGGTTGAGGGAGGCGGCGCGCACGTCGATCGTGGTCCAGCCCGGAGGCGCCTCCGGCTCGGGCCGTTCCCCCAGTTCCAGTCCGCTCAGCGGCTGGGCCCTGTCGATCCGCGCGGCGTAGGCAGCAAACATGATCCGTACGCTAGCGCCGCGGGGCGGAGGCTGTCAGCCTCCGCCCCGCGAAGCGACGTACGTCACCCGGCTGTACCGGATGGTGGACGCGTCAGAGGTCGTACACCTCGTCCACGAGCGCCTTCTGCTCCTCCTGGTGCCGCTTGCCGGAGCCGACGGCGGGGGAGGACGAGGACGGGCGGGAGACCCGGCGCAGCCGGTCCGCGTTGTCCGGCGCCGCGCCGATGATCAGGTCGAGGTGGTCGACCAGGTTCAGCGCGATGAACGGCCAGGCACCCTGGTTGGCCGGCTCCTCCTGGGCCCAGACGAACTTCTGCGCCTTGGTGTACGGCGCCAGCGCGTCCTGGATCTCCTTGCCGGGCAGCGGGTAGAGCCGCTCGATGCGGATCAGCGCGGTGTCCGTGACGCCGCGCTTCTGCCGCTCGGCGTCCAGGTCGTAGAAGACCTTGCCGGAGCAGAAGACGACCTTGCGGACGTCGCCGGGACGCACCGTGTCGTCGCCGATGACCGGGCGGAAGCCGCCGCCGGTGAACTCCTCCGCCTTCGAGGTCGCCGCCTTGAGCCGCAGCATCGACTTCGGGGTGAAGATGATCAGCGGCTTGTGGTGCGGGTTGTGCACCTGCCAGCGCAGCAGGTGGAAGTAGTTCGACGGCAGGGTCGGCATCGCGACCGTCATGTTGTTCTGCGCGCAGAGCTGGAGGAAGCGCTCGATGCGGGCCGACGAGTGGTCCGGCCCCTGCCCCTCGTAGCCGTGCGGCAGGAGCAGCGTGACGCCGGAGGTCTGGCCCCACTTCTGCTCGGCGGAGGAGATGAACTCGTCCACCACGGTCTGCGCGCCGTTGACGAAGTCGCCGAACTGCGCCTCCCACATCACCAGCGCCTCGGGGCGGGCGAGCGAGTAGCCGTACTCGAAGCCCATCGCCGCGTACTCACTGAGCAGCGAGTCGTAGACGTTGTAGCGGGCCTGCTCGTCGGAGAGGTACAGCAGCGGGGTGAAGTCGTCGCCGGTGTTCTGGTCGAGGAGCACCGCGTGCCGCTGGCCGAAGGTGCCGCGGCGGGAGTCCTGGCCGGCGAGCCGGACCGGGGTGCCCTCCATCAGCAGCGAGCCCACGGCCAGCGCCTCGCCGGTCGCCCAGTCGATCTTGCCCTCTTCGATCTGCGAGGCGCGTCGCTGGAGCTGCGGCATCAGCCGCGAGTGGACCTTGACCCGGTCGGGGATGTTGACCTGCGACTCGGCGATCCGCTTGACGACCTCCTGGGTGATCCCGGTGTCGATGTGCACCGGGAACTCGGCCTGGGGGTGCGGCACCTCGGCGGGAGCCGGGTGCGTGGTGGCCTCGCGGACCTCGGTGAAGACCTTCTCCAGCTGGCCCTGGAAGTCCTGGAGCGCCTGCTCCGCCTCTTCCATCGTGATGTCGCCCCGGCCGATCAGCGACTCGGTGTACAGCTTGCGCACCGAGCGCTTCTTGTCGATCAGGTTGTACATCAGCGGCTGCGTGAACGACGGGTTGTCGGTCTCGTTGTGGCCGCGGCGCCGGTAGCAGATGAGGTCGATCACGACGTCCTTGTTGAACGCCTGCCGGTACTCGAACGCCAGCCGGGCCACGCGGACCACGGCCTCCGGATCGTCCCCGTTGACGTGGAAGATCGGCGCCTCGATCATCCGCGCCACGTCGGTGCAGTACATCGACGAGCGCGCGGACTCCGGGGCGGCGGTGAACCCGACCTGGTTGTTGATGATGACGTGCACGGTGCCGCCGGTGCGGTAGCCGCGCAGCTGCGACATGTTCAGCGTCTCGGCGACGACGCCCTGGCCGGCGAACGCCGCGTCGCCGTGCACCTGGATCGGGAGCACGGTGAAGTCGGTGCCGCCCTTGCCGATGATGTCCTGCTTGGCGCGCGCGACACCCTCGACGACCGGGTCGACGGCCTCCAGGTGGGAGGGGTTGGCGGTGAGCGAGACCTTGATCTGCTCGCCGTCCAGACCGGTGAAGGTGCCTTCGGCGCCGAGGTGGTACTTCACGTCGCCGGAGCCGTGCATCGACTTCGGGTCGAGGTTGCCCTCGAACTCCCGGAAGATCTGCGCGTAGGACTTGCCGACGACGTTGGCCAGCACGTTCAGCCGGCCGCGGTGGGCCATGCCGATGACGGCCTCGTCCAGCCGCGACTCGGCGGCGGCGTCGATCACCGCGTCGAGCAGCGGGATGACGGACTCGCCGCCCTCCAGCGAGAACCGCTTCTGGCCGACGTACTTGGTCTGCAGGAACGTCTCGAACGCCTCGGCGGCGTTGAGCCGGCGCAGGATCCGCAGCTGTTCCTCACGCTCCGGCGAGGAGTGCGGCCGCTCGACGCGGTCCTGGATCCACTTGCGTTCCTTCGGCGACTGGATGTGCATGTACTCGATGCCGGTGGTGCGGCAGTACGAGTCGCGCAGCACGCCGAGGATGTCGCGCAGCCTGGCCATGGTGCGGCCGGCGAAGCCGCCGACCGCGAACTCCCGCTCCAGGTCCCACAGGGTGAGGCCGTGCTCGGTGATGTCCAGGTCGGGGTGCTTGCGCTGCTTGTACTCCAGCGGGTCGGTGTCGGCCATGACGTGGCCGCGCACCCGGTAGGAGTGGATCAGGTCGAAGACGCGCGCGGCCTTGGTGACGTCGTCGTCGTGGGAGACGTCGATGTCCTGGTTCCAGCGCACCGGCTCGTACGGGATGCGCAGCGCTTCGAAGATCTCGTCGTAGAAGTCGTTCTCGCCGAGCAGCAGCTGGTGCATGATCCGCAGGAACTCGCCGGAGGCGGCGCCCTGGATCACCCGGTGGTCGTAGGTGGAGGTCAGGGTCATGACCTTGGAGACGCCCAGCTTGTTGAGCGTGTCCTGCGAGGTGCCCTGGAACTCGGCCGGGTACTCCATCGCGCCGACGCCGACGATCAGGCCCTGGCCGGGCATCAGGCGGGGCACGGAGTGCACGGTGCCGATGCCGCCGGGGTTGGTCAGCGACGCGGTGACCCCGGTGAAGTCCTCCATCGTCAGCTTGTTGTTGCGGGCGCGGCGGACGATGTCTTCGTACGCCTGCCAGAACTCGAAGAAGGTGAGCGTCTCCGCCTTCTTGATGCCCGCGACGACCAGCTGCCGGTCGCCGTTCGGCTTCACCAGGTCGATGGCCAGGCCCAGGTTCACGTGGTCCGGCTTGACCAGGGTGGGCTTGCCGTCCTTCTCGGTGAAGGAGTGGTTCATCGAGGGCATCGCCTTCAGCGCCTGCACCATGGCGTAGCCGATGAGGTGCGTGAAGGACACCTTGCCGCCGCGGGCGCGCTTGAGGTGGTTGTTGATGACGATGCGGTTGTCGATGAGCAGCTTCACCGGGATGGCGCGCACGGACGTGGCCGTGGGCAGCTCCAGCGAGGCGTTCATGTTCTTCGCCACGGCGGCGGACGGGCCGCGCAGCGTGACGTACTCCGGGCCCGCGGGCGCCTCCGCCTCCTCGCCGGTCGGCTTGGGGGGCGCGGACGTCGCGGCGGGCTTGCTCGCGGGCTTCGCGGGGGCCGCCGCGGCGGCCGGCTTCGCGGGCTGCGGCGGCGAGGCGGGTGCGGGCTGCGCCGACGCGGCCTGCGCCTGCTCGGTGGGTGCGGTCTTCTGGGCCGGCGGGGCGGCCTGGACCTGCGCGGTGGGGCCGCCGGCCTCGGCCGGGCTCAGCCCTGCTCCCGTGGCGCTCTCGCCCCCCTGCGCGCCCTTGTCCCGGGTGGCGGCGCCCGCCGGCCCGGGCTTGTAATCCGCGAAGAAGTCCCACCAGGCTCGGTCTACCGAGTTCGGGTCCTGGAGGTACTGCTGGTAGATCTCGTCGACGAGCCACTCGTTGGCGCCGAAGGCGACGGGTGACTTCCCGCCTCCGTCCGGCTGGGTCGAGACGCTCGAGGTTTCGGGGGACTGTGACGACACGGCGGCAACCGCCCTCTTCCGCTTCCTAAAGGTGGTGGACAGCGGAAACAAAGGCTACGCCTCTTGGGCGGGTGAGTGCAGTCCGCACGCGCCCGTCGTCGTGTACGTCACACCGGAAACCTGGTTTCGGCCGGGGAAATGGCGGGAAACACACCTGGTTTCGGCTCGGCGAGGGAACCGCGGGCCCCCTCCGGGCGTCGCGGCGCGCGCTCGGGAGCGACCGTAACAACCCACGACGGCCGCAGGGGACCCCGGTGCGCGCGCCCGCACCCACGGTGACCTGCGATGCACCCAGCGGCAACGGGCCCGCCGTCCGTGGCTGTCCGAGGCGTCCTCCCGGCGGGCCCGGACCGTGCGCGGCCCCCGTCCGGGCGGCGGACGAGGGCCCCGTGCGTCAATCCGTCGCCGGTCGCGGACCCGGGAGGGTGACGCGGATGCGGCAGCCGCGGGGGGATTCGGCCACCCTGATCCACCCACCGTGCAGGTCCACCGCCCAGCGCGCGATGGCCAGGCCCAGACCCGTGCCGCCGTCCGTCCCGCCGCTCTGGGGGCCGCCCCCGGAGGCGTTCGCCCGGTTGAAGCGTTCGAAGACCCGCAGGCGTTCGGTCTCCGGGATGCCCGGGCCCTCGTCCTGCACTTCGATCTCCAGGCTGTCCGGCGTCGCGCCGCCGCGCGCCCGCACGGTGACCCGGCCCAGGGGCGGGCTGTGCTTGACCGCGTTGTCGATCAGGTTGACGACGACCTGGTGCAGCCGCTCCTGGTCGGCGTAGGCCGTCAGCTCCGGCGGCGAGACGTCCAGGTGCAGGTGCACGTCGTTGCGCGCGTGCCCCTGCCGCTTGCTCATGTTCGATTCCTTGAGCACGCCCGCCAGGTACGGCCACACCTCGAACCGGTGCGCGTGCAGCGGTACGGCGCCGCTGTCCAGCCGCGACAGGTCCAGCAGCTGGTCGACCAGCCGGCCCAGCCGCTGGGTCTGGGCGAGCGCCGTCCGCATCGTCTCCGGATCGGCCTCCGAGACGCCGTCGACCACGTTCTCCAGCACGGCCCGCAGCGCCGCGATCGGCGTGCGCAGCTCGTGCGACACGTTCGCCACCAGCTCCTTGCGGTGCTGGTCCACGGCCTCCAGGTCGGCGGCCATCCGGTTGAAGGTCTCGGCCAGTTCGCCGAACTCGTCCCGGCGGCCGCCGCGCACCCGGCGTCCGTAGTCGCCGCGCGCCATGGCGCGCGCGGCGTGCGTCATCTCGTCCAGCGGCCTGGTCAGCGTCTGCGCCACGAACTGGGTGATGAACAGCGAGACGATGATCGACAGGATGGTGATCACCCGCAGCTCGGTGGCCGAGTTGATGGCGAACACCACCAGCAGCGTGGTGATCGCCACCGAGACGATCACCAGCCAGCCGAGCGCCGCCTTGACCGAACGGTAGGGGTCGATCGGGCGCAGCCCCGCCCAGATGCGCCGCCAGGCGCGGTTCCAGGCCCCGCGTACGGCCGTGCGCAGCCCCCCCGTCGCCACGGTCAGGAGCCGTCGGCCGCCGGGGCGGCCGGCGCGGGCGTCTCCAGCGCGTACCCCACGCCGTGCACCGTGCGGATCCGCTCGGCGCCGATCTTCCGGCGCAGCGCCTTGATGTGGCTGTCCACGGTCCGGGTGCCGGAGGCGTCCGCCCAGTCCCACACCTCGGCCAGCAGCTGCTCCCGGGAGAGCACCGCGCGCGGCGAGTGGGCCAGGCACACCAGCAGGTCGAACTCGGTGGGCGTGAGGTGCACGTCCTCGCCGTTCACCCGTACCCGCCGCTGGGCGTGGTCGACCTCCAGCTCGCCGAGTCGCAGGGTGCCGCTGCGCGGGGTGTGCGCGGCGAGCGTGGCCCGCTCGACCCGGCGCAGCAGGACGTGCACCCGGGCGGCCAGCTCACGCATGGAGAACGGCTTGGTCATGTAGTCGTCGGCGCCGACGCCCAGCCCGACCAGCATGTCGGTCTCGTCGTCCCGCGCGGTGAGCATCATCACCGGCACCGGACGCTGCGCCTGCACGCGACGGCAGACCTCCAGGCCGTCGAAGCCCGGCAGCATCACGTCGAGGATCAGCAGGTCCGGCTGCCACGCCTCGGCCGTGTCGACGGCCGCGGGCCCGTCGCCCGCGGTCTGCACCTGGAAGCCCTCGGCGCGGAGGCGCATGGCGATCGCGTCGACGATCGTCGGATCGTCCTCGACGACCAGGATGCGGCGCTGGGCGCCGGGAGTGGTCGCCGGAGAGCTGCCGCCGCCGTGCGTCTGTGGAGTGTTCTTCTGGTCCATTCGCCCGCCCAGTGCCTAGCCCCGTTGGCTTGTGATGTCTGTGTGCTGGACAGCAGCGTACGGGCCCCGTACGGCCTGCGGCTACGAGGGATTGGTTGCGACGTGCACCACGTCGGGGACGCCTCGGACGACGGCTACCTCATCGGTGCGGACCTGTGCGAATCCGGATTTTCGCAACCTTTCTTCGAAAGTCGCGGACGGCTTGGCGGACCAGACGGCCAGCACGCCGCCGGGCGTCAGCCGGGCCCGGCAGGCGGCGAGCCCGGCGGGGGAGTACAGCGCGTCGTTGCCGTCGGTGACGGTCCAGTCCGGGCCGTTGTCGACGTCCAGGCAGAGCGCGTCGTACCGGTCGTCGGTGCCGCGCAGGTGCGCCGTCAGGTCCGCGGTGACGATCCGGGTGCGGGCGTCGGCGCGCGCGGCGGCGGAGAGCGGGCCGAGCGGAGCGTTCCGGCCGGTGTGCCAGTCGATGACCGCCTGTTCGCGTTCGACGACGGTGATGCCGCCCCAGCGCGGCTCGGCCGCGGCCTCGGCGAGGGAGAAGCCGACGCCGAGGCCGCCGATGAGGAGCGTCGGCCGCTGCCTGCCGTCCAGCGCGGCGAGTGCGGCGCGCACCAGTCCGCGTTCGGAGCGGCCGTCGGAGGTGTCCATCAGGAAGCAGCCGTTGGCGATGATCTGCAGCACCTCGCCGTGCCGGCGCAGCACCACTTCGCCGTACGGCCCCTCGCGGCGGTCCAGGACGACGGGCTCCGGCGGCGGGGGGCTGTGGGTGAGGCTCATGGCTCCATCCTCGCGGACACCTGCCCCCGGGGTGGCCCGCTTTTCGGGACGTCGGGCCGCCGGTCAGGCGGACGGGGGCGGCAGCAGCGCCCGCACCTTCCGCAGCGGCGCGCCGAGCGTGGTGTCGTCGCGGTGGACCACGTGGCCGCCATGGGCGATGCGGTAGTGGAGTCCGTCCCGGAGGCGCGGGTCGAGGGTGCGGCGGGGCCCCTCGGCCAGGCGCGCCTCGGCGAGCAGTGCGCGGATGCGTGCCACGTCGCGCGCGGGGAGGCGGCCGCTGCGGCCGGGGGCGTCGTCGTGCGGGGAGTCGGGAGAGTCCGGGGAGCCGAGTGAGCCCGTCGAGACGGTGTACGTGCCGTCCTCGTGCAGCAGGGTGCGGATCCGTACGCCCGCGAACCCGCCGGTGACCAGCCATTCCAGCAGCGGCGGGCCGGGCATACCGGGGGCGGTGGCGGGCGTTGAGGGGGAGGGTGCGCCGCCCGGCCGGGAGGTGGCGGACCCCTCCGTCCCGCCGCCCGGGCGTCCCGGGCCGTGGCCGGCGTGACCGCCGGGGGCGCAGGCGGTGGAGGCGATCACGGCGAACAGCCCGGCGACGAGGCTGCGGCGACGCGGTGCGGGGTTCGGCATGCCGGAAGTATCCGCCCCACTCGCTGTGGCCACGGGGTGTGCGTGGCCCGCGTATCGCTGTGAGCGAACAGGCCGTCACCGCTGGAACATCCACGGCCCTTCCCGCATTGAGTGGGCATAGCTCAACTTCTCTTACGAGGGAGAGATCATGGCTTCGACGTCCACTTCGCTCACCCTGCCCGTTCTGCCCCTCGACGACGAGGTGGTCCTGCCGGGCATGGTGGTGCCGCTGGAGCTGTCGGACCCCGAGGTGCGCGCCGCGGTCGAGGCCGCCCAGGCGGCCGCCCGGTCCACGGGGGAGAACGGCAGAAAGCCGCAGGTCCTGCTGGTGCCGCGGATCGACGGCGACTACGCCGGCGTCGGCGTGCTCGGCCGCGTCGAGCAGGTCGGCCGGCTGTCCGACGGCGACCCGGGCGCGCTGATCCGCGGCCTGCGCCGGGTGCGCATCGGCACCGGCACCACCGGCCCCGGCGCCGCCCTCTGGGTCGAGGGCACCGAGGCCGGCGAACCGTCGCCCGATCCGGTGCCGGGCGCCGTCGCCGAGCTGATGCGGGAGTACAAGGCGCTGGTCACCAGCTGGCTGCGCAAGCGCGGCGCGTGGGAGGTCGTCGACCGCGTGCAGCAGATCGACGACGCCGCCCGGCTCGCCGACAACGCCGGCTACTCGCCGTTCCTCACCACTGCCCAGAAGATCCGTCTGCTGGAGACCACCGACCCCGTCGCACGGCTGCGGTACGCGCTGGAGACGCTGCGCGAGCACCTCGCCGAGCAGGACGTCGCCGAGTCGATCGCCAAGGACGTCCAGGAGGGCGTCGACAAGCAGCAGCGCGAGTTCCTGCTCCGCCGCCAGCTGGAGGCGGTCCGCAGGGAACTGGCCGAGCTGGCGGGCGACCCGGAGGACGAGGGCGAGGACTACCGGGCCCGCGTCGAGGCCGCCGACCTTCCCGCGGACGTCCGCACGGCGGCGCTGAAGGAGGTCGACAAGCTGGAGCGGTCCTCCGAGCAGAGCCCCGAAGGGGGCTGGATCCGCACCTGGCTCGACACGGTGCTGGAGATGCCGTGGAACGCGCGCACCGAGGACGCCTACGACGTGCCGGGCGCGCAGCACGTCCTCGACGCCGACCACGCCGGGCTGAAGGACGTCAAGGAGCGCATCACCGAATACCTGGCGGTGCGCAAGCGACGCGCCGACCGCGGACTCGGCGTCGTCGGCGGGCGGCGCGGCGGGGCGGTGCTCGCCCTGGTCGGTCCTCCCGGCGTCGGCAAGACCTCGCTCGGCGCGTCCGTGGCCCGCGCGATGGGCCGGAAGTTCGTCCGGGTCGCCCTGGGCGGCGTCCGGGACGAGGCGGAGATCCGCGGCCACCGGCGCACCTATGTGGGCGCCCTGCCGGGCCGCGTCGTCCGCGCGATCAAGGAGGCCGGGTCGATGAATCCGGTGGTGCTGCTCGACGAGATCGACAAGGTCGGCTCCGACTTCCGAGGCGACCCCGCGGCGGCGCTGCTGGAGGTCCTGGACCCGGCGCAGAACCACACCTTCCGTGACCACTACCTGGAGGTCGAACTCGACCTGTCCGACGTGGTCTTCCTCGCCACGGCCAACGTGGCCGAGGCGATCCCCGAAGCGCTGCTGGACCGGATGGACGTCGTCCGGCTGGACGGCTACACCGAGGAGGAGAAGGTCGTCATCGCCCGGGACCACCTGCTGCCCCGGCAGCTGGAGCGGGCCGGCCTCCGCACCGACGAGGTGACCTTCGACGACGCGGCGCTCCGCAGCCTCGCGGGCGAGTACACCCGGGAGGCGGGCGTACGGAACCTGGAGCGGTCCGTGGCCCGGGTGCTGCGGAAGGTCGCCGCCGAACACGAACTCGGCCGCCGCGACCTGCCGTTCGCCGTCGATCCGGAGGCGCTGCGGAAGCTGATCGGGCGGCCGCACCACCTCCCCGAGTCCGCCCAGGACCCGGCGGAGCGGCGCACGGCCGTCCCCGGCGTGGCCACCGGCCTCGCGGTCACCGGCGCGGGCGGCGACGTGCTGCACGTGGAGGCGTCGCTGGCGGACCCGGAGACCGGCGGCGGCGGACTCACCCTCACCGGGCAGCTCGGCGACGTGATGAAGGAGTCCGCGCACATCGCGCTCTCCTACCTGCGCTCGCGCGGCGCGGAACTGGAGCTGCCGGTCGGCGACCTCAAGGACCGCGGCGTCCACCTGCACGTCCCGGCGGGCGCGGTCCCCAAGGACGGGCCCAGCGCGGGCGTCACCATGACCACGGCGCTGGCGTCGCTGCTGAGCGGCCGCCAGGTCCGGCCGGACGTGGCGATGACCGGCGAGGTCTCGCTGACCGGGCGGGTGCTGCCGATCGGCGGCGTCAAGCAGAAGCTGCTCGCGGCGCACCGGGCCGGGACCACCACGGTGATCATCCCGAAGCGGAACGAGCCGGACCTGGACGACGTCCCGGAGGAGGTGCTGGCCGGGCTGGACGTCCACGCCGTCTCCGACGTACGCCAGGTGCTGGGGCTGGCGCTGACGCCCGCCTCCGCCGACGCGGCGCTCGCCGCCGCGTAGCCCGCTCGGCAGCAGGGACGACCCGCAGAGCACGCGCAGAGAGCACCACGCAGAGAAACGGCCCCTCCCGCCCGGTGGAGGGGCCGTTTCCGTCTCTGCGGCTGGTGCCGGGGGGACTCCACTCCGGAGTGTGGCCGCCGCACCGCACGCCGTGAAGCCCCCACCGGCGCTGCCGTTGGTCTAGCCCTGCGAAATACTGGAGGAGCTGCGACGATCTCCGCCCCTGGCGGAAACTTTCACCCTGAAGGAACCGCCCGATGGACGACTTCGCCCCCGAGTACCTCGACCTGGAACGGGAGTTGGCCGTCTTCTTCCGCCGCGCCCGCGCCGCGTCCGGGGAGATGGCCCGGGAGGTCCACCCGGAGCTGGAGCCCGCCGCGTACGGGCTGCTGCTGCGGCTGGAGAACGCCGGCCCGCAGCGGGCCACCGCCCTCGCGGCCTACTTCGGCGTCGGGAAGGGCACGATGAGCCGTCAGCTCCGTGCCCTGGAGGCGCTGCAGCTGATCAGCCGCACCCCCGACCCGGAGGACGGCCGCGCCTCGCTGGTGCAGCTCACCGCGGACGGGCGGGAGCGGTTCGGGCACGTGCGGCAGGCACGTCGCGCCGCGTACGCCCGCCGCCTGGCGGCGTGGAACCCGGCCGAGGTCGCGGAACTCGCCCGCCTCCTGCACCGCTTCAACGCCCTCCAGGCCGAGGGCTGAGCCGCTCCGGACCGGGGACGTCAGGCGTCCGACCGGTCGGGGAGCTCCACGAGGACCGCCGTGGCGTCGTCGTGGGGCTTGCCGCGGGGGAAGGACCGGCCGGCGGGGTCGGCCTCCTCCGCGGCACGGACCCGGGCGATCAGTCCCGCCGGACCCTCCTTGTGCACCAGGGCGCACAGGTCCGCCCAGTCACCGGCACGGAACACCTCGGACCAGCGCGAGGCGCCGTCCGTCAGGCCCAGCAGGGCCCGTACACCGTCCCGGGGCACGGTGCCGGTCACGGCCAGCGCCGCGACCGCGGGGTCGGCGGCGGCCGTGTGGAACCCGGTGCCGTCGGGTGCGTTGCGCAGCGCCTCGACGGCCGCGACGTACTCCGCCGCTGCCGTGGCGCGTTCGGGCGAGCCGGACGGCAGCGCCCGCGCGGCCTCCCGCAGCGCCGTGACCCCGGGTGGCAGTGCGTCCAGCCGGGTGTCCCGCACCGCCCGCACCGAGCCGTCCGCGCCCTCGACCAGCAGTACCGAGTCGGACAGCACCAGGTACTCCACCGACTCCTCGTCCCAGCGGGCCGCGACCACCGTCGCCTGCGGAGTCCGCGGGTGAGAAAGATCACAGGTTGAACGGTGTGCCCGCGCGGTACGCGCGACGGCGTCTGCGAGACATTCCGCCAGTGTCATCTCGCGCCGGGAGCCCGCGAGTTCGAGCACGGCGCCGCCCAGCCGGCCGACGTACCACGGCACTCCGTGCGCGCATCCGACGTCCCCTTCCGGCGGGGTCACGCCGTCCAGGACGACGAACGCGCCGCCCCGCCCGGAGGCCGGAAGGATCAGGGAAACGTGGTCCTCGTTGGGTCGGGTCGGGGTGCCGGGCTCGGTGGCCGTCTCCACGCGCATGCCGCCAGTCTGCCCGAGCGCCCGGAGGCCCGGCCGACAGGCCGGCCTCCGCTTCCGCCCCGCCCCGCCGGGGCCGCGCGAGCGGTGCGTCGCGGACGGCGAGAACGGCCGGAATGCATCGTTCCGTGACGTGCGGGCGGGCATATTGCCAGGCCCCGGCCACGATTTCCAACCTGTGCGGAAACCGGGCACGCGCCCGTGCGACGACCGGAGTTGTTTGCTCCTGAGGACTGATGTTCACTCCTTCGGGTGGCGCGGCAGGGGGAACCACACCCACCCCGGAACGGCCTTGAAAGGGTCGTCACGTCGTGGACCGGGTCGGGACCCTACCCGTGCCCCCACGAGTTGGCTGTCGCCTCCCGGGCCCCCCGGGCCGGGCAGGACGAGATTGCGAGCACGGGTGCGGACGAAGCGACTGCGGAAGCCTGGCGACTCCGGGACCGGCCGGCCGGCACACCCCCCACGGCGGACGCGGGTACGCAACCGGCTCCTGGCGTCCGTCGCGCTCTGCTCGCTCGCGGTCCTCGCCGCCGGCGCCCCCGGCATCGTCGAATCGTCCGGGACGCTGACGGAGTCCCAGGAACTCGTCGAGCAGGCCGGCCTCCACCAGCAGGCCATCGCGCTCGCCCACTCGCTGTCCGACGAGCGCGGCGACATGGTCGCCTGGGTCGCCGCCGGGCGCGGCGAGGAGGCCCCCGACCCCGCGGACGGCGAGCCCGCCGGCACCGCGACCGGCCAGGAGGCCACCAGCGACTCCCAGCGTGCCCGCGTCGACCGGCAGATCACCGAACTGCTCGCCTCCGACGCGGTCACCCCGCCGGTGCGGCAGAGCCTCGAACAGCTTCCCCGGACCCGGCAGGAGATCCTCGACTCCTCCGAGAGCACGGCCTACGACGCGTACCAGGCGTACACCGCCGTCATCCAGCAGCTGCACACCGTCTCCCGCAACGTCGCCCGCGACCTGCCCGGCGACCACGCGCCGAACTCCACCGCCGCCGCGGCCGTCGCCACCACCGAGTCGCTGCCGCACCTCGGCCGCGCCGTCGACCAGGCCTCCGCCACCCGCGGCCTGCTGCGCGGCGCGTTCGCCTCCGACGGCCCGGCCCGCACCCTGACCGAGGCGGCACGCCTGGCGCGCGTACGGGAGCAGGGCGCGCTCGCCGACTTCGAGCAGACCGCCGGTCCGACCGCGTCCGAGACGTACGACAAGACGGTCACCGGCACGGACGTCGGCCTCGCCGAGCGGTACATCGAGCAGCTCACCGCCGACCCGGTCCTCGACGCGAAGGACCGGGGACTCGACGCCGAGAGGGTCGTCGCCGCGCTCTCCGCCCGCATCGACCGGATGCGCAGCGTCCAGTCCTCCCTGGCCACCGCCGAGGTCGCCCGGCTGGAACAGCAGCGGGACGACGACGTCGTCGCGCTCGAGATGACGGTCGGCCTGGTCGGCGCCTGCCTGCTGCTCGCCGTCGGCGCCGGTGTGCACACGGCCCGGTCGCTGTCCCGCCCCCTGTCCGTCCTGCGGCGCGGTTCGCACCGGCTCGCCACCGCCGAGGAGCCGGAGGCCGAGGAGCCGGTGCGCTTCCACGGCCGCAACGACGAGTTCGCCGAGGTCGTCGGCTCGCTCAACGCACTCCGCGAGACCGCCGCCGGCCTGCACACCCGGGCCAAGGAGGCGGAGGCCGACAACGCGGACCTGCGCGCCGCCGGGGACGAGCTGGCCGCCGAACGCGAACGGCTGCGTGCGGAGGCCGAACGCCTCCACACGCGTCTGGAGGCCGGGCACGGCGCGTCCCACGGCACGTTCGTCCACCTCGGGCTGCGCACCCTCGGCCTCGTCGAGCGTCAGCTGGGCATCCTGGAGGCCATGGAGGCCGAGGAGTCCGACCCCGACGACCTCGCCACCCTCTTCAAACTCGACCACCTCGCCACGCGGATGCGGCGCGCCGGGGAGAACCTGCTGCTGCTCGCGGGCGCCGAGCACGTCGGCGCGCACCACGCCGGGTCGGTGCCGCTGCTGGACGTGCTGCGTGCCGCCGTCAGCGAGATCGAGCGCTACGAACGCGTGCAGATCGCCGCGCTGCCGCCGCACGCCCAGGTGTCCGGGTTCGCCGCGGACGACCTCAGTCACCTCGTCGCCGAACTCCTCGACAACGCCACGGCGTTCTCCGCGCCCGACGCAGAGGTCACGCTGTCGGCCTGGATGCTGGAGAAGGGCGACATCATGCTCTCCGTCCAGGACGAGGGCATCGGCGTCGCCGAGGACCGGCTCGCCGAACTCAACGCCCGACTGGGCGACCCCGCCGCGCAGGAGGCCCCCGGGACGCGCGACTCCGGGGAGGAGGGGGACCGGGCCGAGCCGGAAGGCCTCGGCAACGGCCTGTACGTCGTCGCTCGCCTCGCCGCACGGCACGGGCTGCGGGTGCAGCTCCGGGAGCAGCGGCAGGGTGGCGTCGCCGCCGTGGTGGTGGTGCCCCACGCGCTGCTGCCGGACCGTCCGGTGCCGGGCGTGAGCGGAGCGGGCACCCCGGACGGGGGGCAGCGCCTTCCCGGATCGGTCGCCGAGGCCAACTCCAACACCCTCCCCGCACGCCGCGCCGCGGCCACCGGCGCGCCCGCTCCGGCACCGGCGGCCGACGAGGCGCCGACGGCCCGTTCGGCGGCGGAGGCGCGAGCCGGTGGCCGTGCGGAACCGGACGGCGGCGCCCGCGAAGCGGGCGAGGAGGCGCGGGCCGGTGACGCCGCCGCCCCCCTGCGCCCGGACGACGGCGGTCCCGCCGCGAGGTTCGCGGACGACGTCGTCGTCCCCGACGGGGAGACGACGCGCGGCGCACTGTCGCCGACCGCCATCGATCCGGCGGACGGCGGGGACGCGGCGACGCGTGCGGACGCGGAGGGCACGCCGGGCGCCGGCGGCCGGGAGGCCGACGAGGCGCGGGGCCCGTTCTCCCGGGAGAGCGACGGGGACGGTGCCGGGGAGCACGGGCGGGCGGACGCCGGGGACGGGATGCGCTCGGCCGGGGACGGCGGCCGCCCGGCCGCCACCGTGCCCGGGCCCCGGGAGGACGACGCCCGCGAACACCCGGCCGCGGAACACCCCCGCAGGGCCGCGGACGGGGTCACCGACAAGGGGCTGCCGAAGCGCACTCCCAGACATGTGACGGTCGAGCAGCAGGTGCGCCCCGCGGCGAGCGGCGGCGCGAACGCCGAGGAACTGCGCCGTAGGCTCGGCGGGTTCCAGCGGGGGGCGGCGGACGGGCACCGGGACGCCGCGGCGGAGGCCGCGGCCCAGGGCGCCGCCGACGCGGGCGGCGCGGAAGAGGAGGCACCGCAGTGAACGCCCCCGCCACGAACGGCACGAGCGCCACGACGGGCACGAACGGCACGAGCGCCACGACGGGCACGAACGGCACGACCGGCACGAAGGGCGGCGAGGGCACGACCGGCAGTCGCGCGGCGCGCAACCTGCGCTGGCTGCTGGCGAACCTCGTCGACGAGGTGCCCGGCGTGCAGTCCGTCGCCGTGGTCTCCTCGGACGGCCTTCTGCTGCTGTCCTCCGACCCGGAGGCGGTCACGGGCGACCCGCCCGCCGAGGACGCCACCGAGCATCCCGCCGGGGACGCCCCCGGCCAGGCCCGTGACGAAGCCGAACGCCCGCAGGGCCCCCGCGGTGCCGCGGCAGACCTGGCCACCATCGTGTCCGGTGTCGGCTCGCTCACCGTCGGCGCGGCCAGGCTGCTGGACACCGGCGGCGTGAAGCAGACCATGGTGTCCATGGCGAACGGCTCGCTCTTCGTGATGTCCGTCAGCGACGGCTCGCTCCTGGGCGTGCACGCCGCGCCGGACTGCGACATGAGCGTGGTGGCCTACCACATGGCCCTGTTCGTGGGACGTGCCGGACACGTCCTGACCCCCGAACTCCGCACGGAGCTGCGTAAGTCGATGGAGCTGGAGTCGAAGAAGTGACGTCCCACCCCTCGTTGCCGAGGCGTGCGCCGGCGCGCGTGCGCCCGTACGCCCTCACCGGCGGCCGTACCCGGTACGGGCACGTGCTGCTCGTCGAGTCGTTCGTCGCCGCGATCGAGGCGCCGCCCGCGCGTCCGGAGCTGGTCTCCGGCGGTCTGCGGGACCGCGTGATGCCCGAGATGCAGGCGATCGTCGAACTGTGCCGCCGGATGCGCACCGTCGCGGAGATCTCCGCGCTGCTGAAGATGCCGCTGGGCGTCGTCCGCGTGCTGCTGAGCGATCTCGCCGACCAGGGGCGCATCCGTGTGCACGGGACCGGCCACGGTACGGAACGGCCCGACCGGGCCCTGCTGGAGAGGGTGCTCGGTGGCCTCCGCAAGCTCTGAACACGACGTGAGGCCCGTGGAGGTCGCGATGCCCGCCCATGATCCGGCCGAGGGCGCCGGTCACGCCTGGGAGACCGACCTGTCCCGCGCGCCGATTGCCACGAAGATCGTCGTCGCGGGTGGCTTCGGCGTCGGCAAGACCACCTTCGTCGGCGCGATCTCCGAGATCGAACCGCTGCGTACCGAGGCGGTGATGACCGAAGCCAGCGAGGGTACCGACGACCTCGCGTCGACGCCCGACAAGCTGACGACCACGGTCGCCATGGACTTCGGCCGCATCACCCTGGACGCCGACCTGGTGCTGTACCTCTTCGGCACGCCGGGGCAGCAGCGCTTCTGGTTCATGTGGGACGACCTGGTGCGCGGCGCCATCGGGGCCGTGGTGATGGCCGACACCCGCCGCCTGGAGGACTGCTTCCCGGCGCTGGACTACTTCGAGAGCTGCGGCCTGCCGTACGTCGTCGCCGTCAACCACTTCGAGGACACCGACGCGTACGAGGCGGCCGACGTGCGCGAGGCGCTGACCGTCTCCGAAGAGGTTCCCGTGGTCGTCATGGACGCGCGGCGGCGGGAGACGGTGCAGGAGACCCTCCTCGCCCTCGTCGGCCACGCACTCGACCTCACCCCGGCCTGACCGCCCGAGGCCGCACCGCCGGCGCCCGGCCCACTCGCCCCACCCGACTCGCCCACCGCCACAGCACCACGCAGGGAGATCCGCGATGCGGAAGATACTCGTCGTCGGAGCCGGCCAGGCCGGCCTCCAGCTCGCGCTCGGCCTCCAGTCCCAGGGCTACGAGGTCACCGTGATGTCCAATCGCACCGCGGACGAGATCCGCGGTGGCCGCGTGATGTCCACGCAGTGCATGTTCCACACCGCGCTCCAGCACGAGCGCGACATCGGCGCTGGCTTCTGGGAGAGCCAGGCCCCGCGCATCGAGGGCCTCGGCGTCTCCGTCGCCGGCCCCGACGGCTCCCGTGCGATCGACTGGCTCGGCCGGCTTTCGGACGGCTACGCCCAGTCCGTCGACCAGCGCGTCAAGATGGCCGGCTGGATGGAGACCTTCGCGCAGCGGGGCGGGCAGCTCGTCGTCCACGGCGCCGCCGTCTCCGACCTGGACTTCTTCGCCCGCCGCTACGACCTGGTGCTGGTCGCCGCGGGCAAGGGCGAGCTGGTGTCGATGTTCGCCCGCGACGCCGCACGCTCTCCGTACGACGCCCCGCAGCGCGCACTCGCCGTCTCCTACGTCACCGGGCTGGGGCCGCGGCCCGAGCACCCGGAGACCGAGGCGGTGCGCTGCAACCTGGTCCCCGGCGTCGGCGAACTCTTCGTCATGCCCTGCCTGACCACCTCCGGCCGCTGCGACATCCTCTTCTGGGAAGGGATTCCGGGCGGTCCGCTGGACGTCTTCCAGGGCGTCAAGGACCCGAACGAGCACCTGGCGACGACCCTGGAGCTGATGGAGCGCTTCACCCCCTGGGAATACGCGCGGGCGACCAAGGTCGAGCTGACCGACGCGGGCGGCACGCTCGCCGGCCGTTACGCGCCCACCGTGCGCAGGCCCGTCGGCCGGCTCCCCGGCGGCGGTGCGGTGCTCGGCGTCGCGGACGTGGTGGTCGCCAACGACCCCATCACCGGGCAGGGGTCGAACTCCGCCTCCAAGTGCGCCGCCGCCTACCTGTCGGCGATCGTCGAGCACGGCGACAAGCCGTTCGACGAGGACTGGATGCAGGCCACCTTCGACCGCTACTGGCAGACCGCGCAGCATGTCACCAAGTGGACCAACGCGATGCTCGCGCCGCCGCCCGAGCACGTGCTGAACCTGCTGGGCGCGGCCGGGCAGGCGCAGCCGATCGCCGACCGGTTCGCCGACGGGTTCAACGACCCGGCCGACTTCGAGAACTGGTTCTTCGCCCCCGACAAGGCCGAGGCCTACCTCGCCGAGGTCACGGCGGGCTGAGCCGGGCCTGCTTCCGCTCGTGGTCGCGGAGCGCGGCGAGCTGCTGCGGCGTCAGCGAGGTGAGCATCCGCTCCACCTCGCGCATCGCGGCCCGGGACGCCTCCCTCTTGCGCTCGGCGCGGTCGGCGAGCTTCTGCTGCCGCTGGAGCGCGTCACGGGCCTGGGCCGCGACCGCGCCCCGGTGCCGTTCGCCGCTGGCCAGCGCCCGTACGGTGGCCTGCTGCCGGGCGGCGGCGCGCTCCAGGGTGTGGCCGTGCCGCAGGGCGACCACCGGGTCGTCCGCGAGCAGTACCTGCACGGCGGTCGGCAGGCCCGGGGCGCCCGTCCGGTACTGGGCACGTGCCACGCGGGCGGCGATCTCGCGTTCCTCGGCGAGCCGGTAGCGGGTGCCGGCCAGGCGTCGCTCCAGCCGGTCGGTGCGCTTCTGCTGCTCGTGCAGCTGGTGCGCCGCCCGCCGGTACGCCTCGGAGGCCCGTTCCCGTTCGCCGTAGAGCACCTTCAGCGCGGCGAGCAGTTCGCCGACCGACCGGCCGGACGCCGCGTTGGGTGCGGCCGGTGGGGCGGGTGCGGCTGGTGCGGTGTCGGTGGGCTCGGTGGCGTCCGCCGCGGCGGAAGGGAGGGCCGCGGGGCTCGCGTGGGGCAAGGGGTGGGCCGGTGCCGCGGACAGGAGCACCGCGCCGGCGGTGGCCATCGCCGCCGCGGCGAACCGTACGGGCCGTGCTGGGGTCACGCTCACTCACCTCCGGTGTGATGAAGTGATCGTGAGCAGGTGTCAGGTGGGAGTGCGCGCCGGGTTGCGCGCTTTGCGCGCCCGGCTCACTCGATGGGGTTCCGGGGCGCCGTGCGTCCGGCGCGCCCCGTTGCGCCCGTCGCCGTGGGCCTCTTCCGGCGGGGTCGCGGGGTCTCAGCGTCGGAAGAGGCCCCGGCCGCCGAAACCGTCCGCGGCCTCGGCGAACGTCCGGATCTCGTGCGCCCACGGACCGGGCAGCCAGGATGCGGCGGGGCGCTCGGCGGCGTCGTCCAGGTCCAGCCGGCGGGCCAGCGCCACCGGCAGCGGTCGCGCCTCGGGTGTCTTGTGCAGACACGCCGTCAGCGTCGGACGCAGCCCCTCCGGCACGCCGCTCAGGTCCGCGCTCTCCCTCGCGGACGGCAGCAGCGACCCGGCGAACGGCATCCGCGCCGACGCTGCGTACGCAAGGACGACGCCCAGCGCGAAGACGTCGTCGGCGGGCAGCGGCGACCGGCCGTCCCCCGGTGCGTGTCGTCCCTCGCTCATCCCGTAGTCGACGACACGGGGATGGTCGGCGGCCAGCAGGACGTTCCCCGGCGCGAGGTCGCCGTGGACGACGCCCGACCGGTGCAGGGCCGCCAGCGCCCGGCACAGCCCGCCCCCCAGCGCCCGCACGGCCTCCTCCGGCAGCGGGCCGTACCGGCCCACCAGCGCGGGGAGACCGGGGCCGGGCACGAACTCCCGTGCCATCCACGGGCGTTCGCCGTCCAGGTCGCAGCCGTGCGCGGCGGCGACGTACGGGCTGCGCGCTCCCCGGGCCACGGTGTCGGCGACCTGCCGGATGCGGGCACGCTGCTGGCGGTCCCGCAGCTGTTCCGGGCGCAGGGCCCGCACGGCCGCGCGTTCCTTGCGGGCGCCGCGTCGCGGGGCGCCCCGGCCGAGGTAGACGTGACCGGCCGGGCCCGAGCCGAGTCTGCCGAGCAGGCGGTAGGGGCCGAGTCGTGGAGGGTCTTCGGGAAGCAGCCGGGCCATGCCTGCGATCACGCTGCGCACCCTAGACCGCTGCGCGGCCTCCTCGCCCTTTCACCCGCCAGACCTGCCCCATTCCTTCGCAATCCCGCCCGTTCACCGGCGCCCGCGCATCCGGTCGCCGCCACCCGCGGGGGCCGCCACCGGCCCCGCCGGACGGTCAGCGGGCGGGGTGCCGCCAGGGCCACTTCGGGCGGTTGCCGCCCGGGCGCGCATCCGGCGCGTACACGTACTTCCAGCCGCGCGGCAGCCCCAGCCGCCGGGTCACCGACGCGGGCTCCAGCCGGTAGACGTGGACGGTCTTCCCGCCGCCCTCCTCCTCCGGCAGCGGCACCGGCACCTCGTACGTCTTCGGCGGGCGACCGGTCGCCCCGACGAGCACCGGCAGTACCCGCCCGTCCAGCGGCCCGCCCACGAACACCGTGTCCTCGCTGCGCACGTCCTCAGTCCTCCCCGCCCGGGCAGGGCCGGGGCTGGGCGAGGCGGCGGGCCCCCGGGCCCTCGTCGCCGAGCCGGTCGTGCGGATTCGCCAGGGCGCAGACGTCGATGGAGAGGCAGCCGCAGCCGATGCAGTCGGTGAGGTTGTCGCGCAGTTGCTGCATCAGCCGGATGCGCTCGTCCAGGTCGGCGCGCCAGCAGGCGGACACCCGGGCCCAGTCCTCGCGGGTCGGGGTGCGGTTGTCCGGGAGCAGGCCGAGCACCTCGCGGATGGCGGCCAGCGGCATACCGAGGCGCTGCGAGGCCCGGATGAAGGCGACGCGGCGCAGCGTGTCCCGGCTGTAGCGGCGCTGGTTGCCGGAGGTGCGCCGGCTGTGGATGAGGCCCTCGCGCTCGTAGAAGCGCAACGCCGAGGTGGCGACCCCGGCGCGCTCGGCGAGTTCGCCGACGGTGGCCTCCTTGGCCTTCCAGGACAGGTGCGTCGACATGCGGCCAGGGTAGCCGCCCGCGGGCGCGTCGTTGAACCTCGGTTCAGCTGTCCCCGCCGGGCTCCGTGCCCGCCTGGCCCGACGCCCCGGCCTGGTCCGCCTGCTCCGACGCCTCCGCCTGGTCCGCCGGTCCGGCCGGTTCCAGCAGGTGCGCCGCGTCCGCCGCGAGCGGCAGCGCACGGCGGATCAGGGCGCCGACCGGGCCGTCCGGGCGTTCCAGCGCCAGCGCGCGCCGGGTCGCAGCCGCCGTCTCCGGGTCGTCCGCGGCCGTCGCGACGAGCAGCGCGACGAGGTGGTTCAGCAGCCAGGCGCGCAGCTCGGCGAGGGGCGGCTGCTTCCCCTCGTCCAGCCAGATCAGCGAGGCGCCCTCCACCGCGGTGATCCACGTCCGCACCGTCATCCGCAGGCGGGGCCCCGGCTCCGGGGCCTCCAGGTGGCGCAGGATCTGGTGCGCCGCATCCCGCCGCACCTCGTCGACGATGGCGCTGGTCCGCGAGGTCCCGACCACGCTGCCGCCCTGCAGCAGGGCCATGAAGCCGGTGTCGAACTCGTCCACGAAGGCCAGGTAGCGGGACAGCGCACGGTCCAGCCGTTCGATCAGCGGGCCGACGGCCGGCTCGTCGAAGCACTGCTCCAGCCGGTCGGCGGCGGACCGCAGCGCCGCCTCGTACAACTGCTGCTTGCCGCCCGGGAAGTAGCGGTAGACCAGCGGCCGGGACACCCCGGCGGCCGCCGCGACGTCGTCGAGCGAGACGTCCTCCGGCACGCGGTGGGCGAACAGTGCGAGGGCGTGCCCGATCAGCTGCCCCCGGCGCTGCTCGACGGTCAGTCTGCGGTACGCCGGTGCGGTCATGCCCCCGAGCGTAGTGCGCCGCCGGAGGCGGTTCGGACCGCGTGCCGGGCCGCGTCCCGGCCGCCGGTTCAGGCGAGCAGGCCGGAGCTCCTCCACAGCCGGCGTCCCACCCCGCGCAGCACGCCGATCTCGTCGAGGAAGTCGGTGAGCCGCTTGGCGCCCTGCTGCATCACCTCGCGGCGGTGGGCGCTGGCCTTCACCTGGGCCACGGCCTCGCGCCGGTCCAGGCCCACGTCCGTGTAGACCTGCGGGTTGACGAAGGAGACGGAGAAGACCCGGGCGGCCTCCCCGGAGCTGATCCGGGTGAGCTCGGCCTCCCAGCGCGGGCAGCCGGCCATCTGGCGGCGCAGCTCCTCCCGCGCGTACCGCACGTGGCGGGCCTCCTCGACGGCGTGGATGCGGGTCACGCCGCGCACCAGCGTCTGGACGCGCTCGTCCGGGAAGGTGAGGCGCTGCATCCAGTCGAGGATCTCCTCGCCCAGCAGGGTCGCGGTGAACGAACCGGGGGTGGTCGAGACGGTCTTCAGCACCCGGGCCATGTTGTGGTGCAGCCTGCTGACCGGGTACGCGGGGACGCCGCCCTTGGTGATCAGGCGCGCGAACATCATGGAGTGGCGGCACTCGTCGGCGATCTCCGTCAGCGCGTAGCGGACGTGTGCGCTGGTCAGCGGCTTGTCGTAGATGTGGCGGGTGAGCAGCTGCATGAGGATGATCTCGAACCAGATGCCCAGCGAGGCCAGGGACGCCGCCTCGTGACGTGCCAGCGCGTGGCGCTGCTCCTCCGGCATGCGGCGCCACAGCGGTGTGTCGTAGAGGGAGACCAGCTCCGGCGGCCAGAACCACTTGCCGTCCTCGAACGGGGCGTTCCAGTCCAGTTCGGTGTCCGGGTCGAAGGAGTGCTTGCGGGAGGACTCCAGGAGGCGTTCGGCCACCTGCTCCCGGTCCTTGAGCCGGCCCAGCGCGTCGTGGAGCGTCGCGGTGCCGTTTCCGGCTCCGCGCCCGCTCCCGGCGTCGGTGCCGGCTCCGCCGAGGGTCGATGTCGTCATGGGAGGCCCACCTCACAGGGGTTACCGACGGTCACACGTCACGGACCCTCTTATGAGACTGCCTGTCAGCAAGGCCGTCAATACCCCGTGCACGACTTCGCCCCGGGTGCGGCGCGTGCCTTCGCCTCCGGACACCACCGTGCCCCCAGGCCGCTCGGGCAGCTGGGGGCACGGTGTGCTCGGACCCGGCCGGACTCCGGCCGCGTCAGCGGTGCTTGCAGAAGTGCGGGGCCGGGCCGATGTTCTTGATGTAGCGCGCCGAGGCCCACATGTAGTTGCCGTCGTACAGCTTGTACCAGCGGGGGTTGCCGTCGATCCACTGGCCGTTGACCTTGCAGCGGATCTTGACCTTCTCCCCGTAGTGCAGGTTGCCGACCCACTTGTGGTGCTGGCTCGGGCCGCTGCGGATCTTCAGGCCCGTGCGGGCGATGACCTTGCCCCAGTAGACGCGGCTGTGGCCGCCCAGCTGGGGAAGGGGGCTCTCGAGGGTGGACGCGACCGGCGCCGCCGGAACGGACGTCTGGACGGCGGTCGCCGGGCCCGCTGCGGTCATGGCCGCCACGGCGCCACCGGCGGCGACCATGGCCACCTTGCTGATCGTGGACTGGAGCACTGTGCCCTCCTGGGGAGGTCGGGGCCCCTGGGACTGAGGGGGCCGCGGAAAGGGAGGCGATCACGAACCGTGAAAAGGCGGTCACGCTCGCACAAGAAGCACGCTAAATGTCCTACTTTGTGGCCGCAACTCGTCACTCTCCGCACGCACCCCCCGCCGTCGCGCCCTACGTCAAGGCCGTGTCGGCGTGTCCAACTCCCCGCCCCGGGCGCGTGCTTCACCCGCCCGGGGGAGGGAGCCTCAGCGCAGCAGCGTCCCCGTGCCGCCCGGCGGCGGCACGTCGGTCCGCGCCAGCCCGCAGGCGACCACGTCCGGCAGCGGCCCGTGTCCGAGCAGCCCGCGCACGGATTCGGCCGTTCGGGTGTGCCACAGGCCGGCCCGGCGCAGCATCGCGTGGTCGCCGCCCGCCACCGTCAGGTGGCAGCTCTCCGCGCCCGCGGCCCGTGCGCGCACCGCGAGTTCCCACGAGCCGCGCGGGTCGGTCATCCGGTCGCGGTCCCCGTGCAGCAGCACCAGCCGGCGGCCCCGCAGGTGATCCACCGGCTCGCCCGGCGGGCACCACGGCGCCAGCCCCACGACCCCTGTGACCAGGTCGTCGACGGCCGCCCGCAGCGCGGCGCGGCCGCCCATGGAGTGCCCCACCAGCACCACCGGGACCGGGCCGGCCAGCGCGCGCAGTTCCTCCAGCGCCCGTTCCGCGTCCCGGGCGGCGTCGCCGCGCACGCCGTTCCAGCCGCGGTGCCGGTACCGCACCGCGCCGACCACCACGTCGCGGTCCTCGGTGGCACGGGCGACGGCGCGCAGGTAGGGGCGCATCCGGGCGCCCGGCAGATTCCACGGTGGGGGAGCGTCCAGACCGTCCGCGCGCCCGCCGTGCAGGACGAGGACCGCGGCCTGAGGAGAGGCTGCGGTCCGGTGCAGCAGCAGCGCGTCGGGCCGTGCTGCGGTCTCATCCACGGTCACCGCGCCCGCCCTTCCCCGCAGGCTCGGTGAGCAGCCCGTACGCGGTGAGAGCGCCCCAACCGACGGACACCGCGACCGCCTTCAGCCGCTTGTCGCGCTCCGGCAGCGTCAGACCCAGCAGCAGCGAGTCGCCCCAGTCCGCCGCGATCCGCACGAGCGCGGCCGTGCGCAGCGCGGCTCCCTCGGGCGCGGTCGCGAGCGCGACACCGCTCGCGGCGTCGCGCCAGCCCAGCGGGCGCAACGCCACGCCCGTGTCCGGCGCCGGCCGGCCGTCCTCGTCCACCAGCCCGGACGGACGGGCCAGCAGGTCCGGCCAGGCCGCCACCGCCGCCCCGTACACCGCGGTCGCCGCTCCCACGGTCCGCAACAGTCCGACCCGCATCCGCCACCTCGCCTCTCGCTCCGCTTCCGGTCCCGCAGCCCTTTCGGCCACCCGTACCCCCGCGGATGCAGTTCGTCGCCGGTGCACGCGCGGATTGCGCCCCGCCGGTCCGCGCTCCAGGCCGCACCGGCGCGGCGCCCGGTACGCGACGGTGCCCCGGACGTGGGCGGGCGTCCGGGGCACCGTCACCTGCGGACGGCTCAGGAGGCGGCGGTGATCCGCTCCCGGGCGAGGGCGAGCGCATGCTCCACGGAGCGGGTTCCGGTGGACACACACAGCGTGTACGAGACGTCGTCGAGCTCGCGCTGGTGCTGGGGCCGGGACGACGTGGCGCCCTTGCTCAGCAGCGTCTCGTAGCGCTGGACCAGCTCCCGTAGAAACGCGGGGTGTGCCATCAGCATGGTTCCGCTCCTCGTTGCAGGCGCACTGCCGTGGGTGAAGGGGGCGGGCGGTCGACGGGGACGACGCCCTGACGCCCACGGTGGTGCTCCACCCGTGAGCGTCTCCTCCGCATGATGGGGCAAAAGCGGCACGGCGACCTGTTGATCTCCGTGGCCCGACCCGTCGGGAACGCGGCGCGGTCTCACGCCGTGCGGTCGTGGTACTCGAACACGAACCAGGCGACACCCGGCACCAGAAGACCGGTGCCGATCAGGGCGAGCCACACGCCGTACACCACCCCGGCGGCCAGTACGGCCACCCCGAACGCGGTGGCCACCGGCGCGTAGCTGCGCGCGGGGAAGAAGTCCAGCGGGCCGGCGCCCTCGTGAATCTCGGCCTCCTTGCGGTCCTGGAGCCGCTGCCCCCGCACCAGGTGCTGGCGCCGGCAGAAGAAGCAGACCAGCGAGGCCATGAGGAACGACACCGCCAGCGCGGTCGTCCCGACGGGTTCGAAGGTGCTCCAGAACGCGTAGCCGAGACCGGTGACGGCGAAGAACAGCGCCACCCCGGCGAACAGGAACGTCTCCGCCTTCACTCGTTCGGCCCCTTCCGCTCCTCGACGGTGCCGCCGTCCCGTCCGCCGCCCACCGCTTCCCGGGAGCCGGGGTCCGGCAGCTCGGCGCGCCACCCCACCTCGGGGTGGTGCAGGTCGAAGGCGGGCGACTCGGAGCGGATGCGCGGCAGCGAGCGGAAGTTGTGCCGGGGCGGCGGGCAGCTCGTCGCCCACTCCAGGGAGCGGCCCCAGCCCCAGGGGTCGTCGACGGTCGCCTTCCGGCCCGAGCGCGCGGTCTTCCAGACGTTGCAGAGGAAGGGCAGCGTGGAGATCCCCAGCAGGAACGCGCCGATGGTCGACAGGGTGTTGAGCGTCGTGAAGCCGTCGGCGGCCAGGTAGTCCGCATAGCGCCGCGGCATGCCCTCCGCGCCCAGCCAGTGGTGCACCAGGAAGGTCAGCTGGAACCCGGTGAAGAGCGTCCAGAAGTGGATCTTCCCCAGGCGCTCGTCCAGCAGCCGCCCGGTCAGCTTCGGCCACCAGAACGAGAAGCCCGCGAAGGTCGCGAACACGATCGTCCCGAACAGCACGTAGTGGAGGTGACCGACGACGAAGTAGGTGTCCGTGACGTGGAAGTCGATCGGCGGCGACGCCAGCAGCACGCCGGTCAGCCCGCCGAAGAGGAAGGTGAAGAGGAAGCCGCACGTCCACAGCATCGGCGTCTCGAACGAGAGCGAACCGCGCAGCATCGTCCCGATCCAGTTGAAGAACTTCACCCCGGTCGGCACCGCGATGAGGAACGACAGCAGAGAGAAGAAGGGCAGCAGCACGGCGCCGGTGGCGAACATGTGGTGCGCCCACACCGTCGCGGACAGCCCGGTGATGGCGATCGTCGCCCCGATGAGACTCACATACCCGAACAGCGGTTTGCGGCTGAACACCGGGATGATCTCGCTGATGATCCCGAAGAACGGCAGCGCCACGATGTAGACCTCGGGATGCCCGAAGAACCAGAACAGGTGCTGCCACAGCAGGGCGCCGCCGTTCGCCGAGTCGTACACGTGCGCGCCGAACTCGCGGTCCGCGACCATCGCGAGCAGCGCCGCGCTCAGCACCGGGAACGCCAGCAGCGCCAGGATCGAGGTGAACAGCACGTTCCAGGTGAACAGCGGCATCCGGAACAGCGTCATCCCCGGGCAGCGCAGGCAGATGATCGTGGTGATGAAGTTGACCGATCCCAGGATGGTGCTCAGGCCCGCCACGACCAGACCCATCGCCCACAGGTCGCCCCCCGCCCCCGGGGAGTAGGTCGCGTTGTGCAGCGGCGCGTAGGCGAACCAGCCGAACGGCGCCGCACCGCCGGCCGTCAGGAAGCCGCCGACCACCATCAGGCCGCCGAACAGGAACAGCCAGTAGGTCAGCGCGTTGAGCCGGGGGAACGCCACGTCCGGCGCGCCGATCTGCAACGGCATGATGGCGTTGGCGAAGCCGGCGAACGTCGGTGTCGCGAACAGCAGCATCATGATCGTGCCGTGCACCGTGAACAGCTGGTTGTACTGCTCGTGGCTCACCACCTGCATGCCCGGCCGCGCCAGTTCGGCGCGCATCAGCATCGCCATCAGGCCCGCGGCGAGGAAGAAGCCGAACGACGTGACCAGGTAGAGGTTGCCGATCACCTTGTGGTCGGTGGTGCTGATCCAGTCGAGGAGCCGTCGGCCGCGTCCCGGTCCGTGCTCGGGTCCCGCGGTCCTCGTCCCCGGGCCCGCGACGTCCTCCCGGCTTGTCTCCATGCAGGTCCTCCGCGCCACCGAATCCGGCCGGGACGCCGTACCCCCGCGCGCCGCGCCGACGCCATGCTGGCCGCGCCGTGCCGCCGCCCGGGCGGCGGCACGCCGGGACGACACCCGGGTGGCGGGCACCGCCGCGCCCGAACGGCCGCGCGCCCGTGCGACGCCTCGTCGCCCGCGCCGCCCGGCGGGCGCGACACGCGCGTTCCCCCGGTCGGCCGTGCCGAGTGGTCACGGCACCGCCGCCGCACGAGGGTGGACGGAGGAGACTGGGAAGGGAAGGTCACGTGCCCGAACTGTTCATCGACGGGGAGTGGGTCCGGGCGGTGGCCGGAGGCCGGCGCGACGTCGTCAACCCGTTCGACGCCACCGTGCTGACCACCGTGGACGACGCCGACGAGACGGACGTCGACCACGCGGTACGCGCCGCCCGCCGCGCCTTCGACTCCGGCGCGTGGTCCGGCCTGCCCACCCGGGCCCGGGCCGACGTGCTGTACCGGGTGCACCGGTACCTGCTGCGGGACAAGGAGGAGTTCGCCCGCACCGAGACGCTCGACACCGGCAAGACCCTCGCCGAGTCCCGCATCGACGTCGAGGACGTCGCGAACGCCTTCCGCTACTTCGCCGAGATCGCCGACAAGGACGGCGGCCGGGTGCTGGACGTGGGCAGCGACGTGCTCAGCCGGGTCGTGCACCAGCCCGTGGGGGTCTGCGCGCTGATCGCCCCCTGGAACTACCCGCTGCTCCAGGCCTCCTGGAAGGTCGCCCCGGCCCTCGCCGCGGGCAACACCTTCGTCCTCAAGCCCAGCGAGACCACTCCGCTGAGCACCGTGCGGATGATCCGGCTCATCGTCGAGGCCGGCGTACCGCCCGGCGTCGTCAACCTGGTCCTCGGCCCGGGGGACGTCGTCGGCGCCGCCATGACCGCGCATCCCGAGGTCGACCTGGTGTCGTTCACCGGCGGTCTGGCCACCGGCCGCCGCATCATGGCCTCCGCCGCCGAGGGCGTGAAGACCGTCGCCCTCGAACTCGGCGGCAAGAACCCCAACATCGTCTTCGACGACTGCGACGCCGACGCCGCCCTCGACTACGCCCTGGACGCCGCGTTCCTGCATTCCGGGCAGGTCTGCTCGGCCGGCTCCCGCCTCCTCGTCCAGGAGGGCATCCACGACCGGTTCGTGAAGAAACTCGCCGAACGGGCCGCGCGCATCCGCCTGGGCGACGGCCTGCTCCCGGAGACCGAGAGCGGACCGCTCAGCTCCGCCGAACACCGCGGCAAGGTCGAGGAGTACCTGAAGACCGGGCGTGCAGAGGGCGCCACGCTGGTCACCGGGGGCCGCAGGCCCGAGACGGCCGAGCTGAGCCGCGGCTTCTTCCTGCAGCCGACGGTGTTCGCCAACTGCGACCGCTCCATGCGCATCGTGCAGGAGGAGATCTTCGGCCCGGTCGTCACCGTCGAGCGCTTCGCCGGAGAGGAAGAGGCCGTCGCCCTCGCCAACGACACCCGCTACGGCCTGGCCGGCGGCGTCTGGACGTCCGAGGCGAGCCGCGCCCAGCGGGTCGCGAACGCGCTGCGGCACGGCACGGTCTGGATCAACGACTTCCACCCCTACGTGCCGCAGGCCGAGTGGGGCGGCTTCGGCCGCTCCGGAATCGGCCGCGAACTCGGCGTCGCCGGGCTGCGCGAATACCAGGAGACCAAGCACATCTACCAGAACCTCGCGCCGGCGCCGTCCGGCTGGTTCAAGGGGTGAGCGCGATGGCCGACGAGGCGGCGTCGCGCGAGGCGGTGTACGACTACGTGATCGTCGGTGGCGGCACCGCCGGCTCCGTGCTCGCGGCCCGCCTCACCGAGGACCCCGACGTCTCGGTCTGCGTCGTGGAGGGCGGCCCCAGCGACGTCGGCGACGAACGCATCCTGAAGCTGCGCAACTGGATCAACCTGCTCGGCGGCGACTTCGACTACGGCTACACCACCGAGGAGCAGCCCCGCGGCAACTCGCACATCCTGCACTCCCGCGCCCGTGTACTCGGCGGCTGCTCCTCGCACAACACGCTCATCAGCTTCCTGCCGCTGCCGCAGGACCTGGACGAGTGGGTCGCCCGCGGCTGCACCGGCTGGGGCCCGAAGACCCTGCTGCCCTACCGGGACCGGCTGCGCAACACCATCGTCCCGGTCGCCGAGGCGGACCGTAACCAGGCCGCGAAGGACTTCGTCGCCGCCGCGGCCGCCGCCCTGGGCGTGCCGGTCGTCGACGACTTCAACGCCCGGCCGTTCACCGAGGGTGCCGGGTTCTTCTCCGTCGCCTACGACCCCGCCACCGGCCACCGTTCCTCCGCCTCGGTCGCCTACCTGCACCCCGTCCTCGACCGGCCCAACCTGCACCTGCTGCTGGAGACCTGGGCGTACCGGCTGCTGCCCGACGCCGCCGGACGGCTCACCCGGGTACGGGTGCGGCACGACGACGGCACGGTGCGCGTGCTGCGCGCCGAACGGGAGATGCTGCTGTGCGCCGGCGCGATCGACACGCCGCGGCTGCTGATGCTCTCCGGCGTCGGGCCCGCCCAGGAACTGCGCCGGCACGGCATCGACGTCGTCGCCGACCTGCCCGGCGTCGGGGAGAACCTGCTCGACCACCCCGAGTCGGTGATCCTCTGGGAGACCCGTGGCCCGCTGCCGCCCAACTCGGCCATGGACTCCGACGCCGGTCTCTTCCTGCGCCGCGACCCCGCCGAAGCACGCCCCGACCTGATGTTCCACTTCTACCAGGTGCCGTTCACGGTCAACACCGAGCGCCTGGGCTACCCGAAGCTCCCCCACGGCGTGTGCATGACGCCCAACGTGCCGCGCGCGCGGTCCGTCGGACGCCTGTGGCTGCGCAGCGCCGACCCGGACGACAAACCGGCCCTGGACTTCCGCTACTTCACCGACCCCGGGGGACACGACGCGCGCACCCTCGTCGACGGACTGCGCATCGCCCGGCGCGTCGCCGCCACGGAGCCGCTGAAGTCGTGGCTGGTGCGCGAGGTCGCGCCCGGCTCCGAGCTGGAGACCGACCGCGAACTGTCCGAGTACGGCCGGCGCGCCGCACACACCGTCTACCACCCGGCCGGCACCTGCCGGATGGGCGCACCGGACGACCCCCTCGCCGTACTCGACCCGCTCCTGCGGGTGCGCGGAGTGGAGGGGCTGCGTGTGGTGGACGCGTCGGTGTTCCCCGCCATGCCCACCATCAACCCGATGGTGACGGTCCTGCTGGTCGCCGAACGCGCCGCGGACCTCCTCACCGGGGCGGCCCCGGTGGAAGGGGAACGCCGGTGACCGACGCGGCCGCCCTCGCCTACGGGCTCTTCGCCCTCGTCAACATCTCCTGGCCGCGCACCCCCGAGGCGCCCTGGTACGACGACCACGTCGTGCTCCTCGGCGCGGGCATCGTGGTGGGCGCCGGGCTGCTGTACATGTTCACCACCCACCACTACGGACGCAGCACGGCCCCCGCGGGCGTGGCCGTCCCGAGCGACCCCCGCGGCGACGCGGCCCCTCCGCCCACGCCGTCGCCGGGGGAGCGGCCGTGACCGGCTCCGTCCCCCTGCGGCTCGAGGTGGACCGGGGCGCGGTGCTCGACGGCGACCTCGTCCTCCCGCCGGACTCCCGCGGCGTCGTCGCCTTCGCCCACGGCAGCGGCAGCTCGCGCCACAGCCCCCGCAACCGCGCCGTCGCCCGCGTCCTCCGGGAAGCGGGCCTGGGGACGCTGCTGTTCGACCTGCTCACCGAGGACGAGGAACGCACCGACGCGGTCACCGCGGAGCTGCGCTTCGACGTCCCCTTCCTCGCCGGGCGCCTCGTCACCGCCGTCGACCGGCTGGGGGCGCTTCCGGACACCGCGGGCGCCCCGCTGGGCCTGTTCGGCGCCAGCACGGGCGCCGCCGCTGCGCTCACCGCCGCCGCGGAACGCCCCGACGCGGTCCGCGCCGTCGTCTCCCGCGGCGGCCGCCCGGACCTCGCCGGGCAGGCGCTCGGACGGGTCCGCCCGCCGGTGCTGCTGATCGTGGGCGGCCTCGACACGGAGGTGCTGCGCCTCAACGAGCAGGCCGCGGACGCGCTCTCCGCCCCCTGCACCCTCCGCGTCGTTGCCGGCGCCGGTCACCTCTTCGAGGAACCGGGCACCCTCGCCGAAGCCGCCACCTCCGCCCGGGACTTCTTCCTCACCACCCTGCGCGCCTGACCTCGGGAGGGCCCACCTCAGCCGCGGCGCCGTTCCGCTGCGTGACGCCGCTCCGCCGCGTTGCGGAGCCGCTCCGTCTCGTCGCGGAGCAGCGGCAGCTTCGCCGCCAGCGCGTCGCCGGGGCAGTCCGTCTCGTAGCCCGCGCGGTGTCCGGTGATCACGTCGAACGTGGCGCGGGTGCCCTTCGGGTAGCGGCTGGCGTCGTTGGTCGAGGTGAGCCGGACCCGTCCGTGCGGGTCGGCGCCCGGGTCGAGCTGCCAGGCGGCCACGGCGGCGATCGCGTCGAGCATCGCGCGCGGCACGTGGGTGCCCTCGTCGAAGGTGCCGAGCGCCGCGATGCCGACCGTCTCCTTGTTGAAGCCCTTGGTGTGCGCACCCCGCACGGTGTGCGCGCCGTCCCCGCCGCGGCCCTCGTAGACCGTGCCGCAGCGGTCGACGACGTACTGGTAGCCGACGTCGTCCCAGCCCTCGCTCTCGACGTGGTCGCGCTGGAGGCCGCGGAGCAGGGCCGGGACGTGGTCGCAGTCGTAGTCGTTGACGTGGTCGGTGTGGTGGACGACGACGGCGCGGACCCGGTCGACGTACGCCGGGGGTTCGCGCACCATCTGCTCGTCCGCGCCCCACGCCACCCGTGGGACCACGTAGGGACGTGGCGCCGCCGGCCTGTCCGCGGTCTCCTCCGCCCGGGGCAGGGCGCCGGAGTCCACGGCCGGGGCACCCCACCTCATCAGCACCGCCAGCGGGAGACACACCACGGCGAGCGCGAGCCTGGGCCGCCACATGCCCACCACGGTGCGCCGCGACCAGCGACCTCGCACACATCGACGCACCCGTTCGGGTGACGTCGGTCGGGTCTCCGCCGAGGTGGTACGGGTCGTCCGGCCGGGGTACTCGCCGGGTCGTGACGGACGACGAGCGGACGAACGCGATCGCGGTGGGGCTGGACGGTTCCCCGGCCGCCACGGCCGCCCTGCACTGGGCGGCGGCGGAGGCCGGGCTGCGCCGGGTCCCGCTGCGGCTGGTGCACGCCCGGGAGCCGGATTCCCGGCCGGAGCCGGAGGCGATGCCGCCGGGCCCGACCGGCAGGGAGATCGTGGACGCCGCGCGGGACGACGTACTGCGGCGCCGACCCGAGCTGCACGTGATCACCGACGTGATCGCCGGCGAGCCGGAGGAGGCGCTGCTGACGGTGTCCGCCGAGGCGCGGATGCTGGTGCTCGGCTCCTACGGCACCCGGCGGCTGCCCAGCTTCTTCCTCGGCGGCGTCAGCCTCAGCACGGTCGCCCGTGCCGAACACCCCGTCGTGCTCGTCCGCGCCGAGGAGGACCCGGAGGCGCGGGAGGCCGGCACGGCGCACGAGCCCGAGCAGGAGGAGGTGCACCCGCACGGCCCGCGGGTGGTGGTGGCGCTCGGCCTGGACCACGACTACGCGAACCTGTTGCGGTTCGCCTTCGAGACGGCCGAGGTCGCGGGCCTGCCGCTGCACGTCGTGCACGCGATCAGGCTCCCGTCGCACGTGTACGTGCCCGGCGGCCCGGTGGTGCCGCACATCGCGGTGCAGTACCGCAAGGAGGTGGAGAGCGAGGTGCGGGAGCTGGTGCGGCCGTGGGCGGAACGTCATCCGCGCGTCGAACTCCGTGCCGCACTCCGGCTGGAGGGCACGGCGCAGGCGGTCGTCCACGAGGCGGAGGGGTCGGACCTGCTGGTGGTCGGCCGCTGCCGCAAGCACCGTACGCCGCTGGGCCCGCGCATCGGGCCGGTGGCGCATGCGGCCGTGCACCACGCCGCCTGTCCCGTCGCGGTCGTGCCGCACGACTGAGCCGGCCGGGCCGCGTGAGGACCGCGCGGCGGCGACGTCGGCCGGTGTGGCACCGGCCCCGGCAACGGCATGCAGAAGGCCCGCCCGGTGCGACGGGGGATGCACACCGGGCGGGCCGTGAAACCGATCTTGCCCTATCCGCGGGCCGAACGCCAGAGGGTGGCCTGATCCAGCCCCCAGCAGGGCGGAAAACCTCAGTCCCGCCCGCGCCCGTCGTCCTGTCCGGCGCCGCCCCGCTCCGCATCCGCGCGCCGGGCCACGTCGTCCCGGCGGGACTCGGCGAGCACCTCGTTCATGAAGGCCATCAGCTCGTGGCTCAGGCCCTCCTCGCCGAGACCGCGTCCGGCGATGCCGGTGATGTCGCCTTTGTGTACCGAGCGCAGGAAGCGCAACGACTCGACGACCTGGCCGACGACCTCGCTGCGGGACTTGAAGAACCTCGGGTCCACGTCGAAGAAGGCGGCGATGCCTTCCAGCATGTCCTCGGACGCGGTGTACGGCTCCCCGGTCTCCGGGTTGATCTTGCCGGTACGCAGCTTCCAGAAGGTGGTGTGGCCGATGACGTGCCGGCCGGCCCGTTCGTTGACGGCGCGGACCACCTGTCGGTCGGACGGCACCGCGTCGTCCGAACGCCCGCCGGACGGAAAGGCGTTGTGCAGCAGCCAGGTGATCTTCTCGGCGAGGGACTGCGGTTCACCCTCGCCAGGTATGCCCGCGCCACTCATCCGCAGCCCCCAGTCCGCCGTATGCCTGCATGTACCACCGTATCCAAAGCTTCACGGATCACACACCCGCCGGACGCCGAACCGTGCCTTGCGCATACACTCTGCGTCACTGTTTACTCGGAAAAACAGATCCAGGGGTCTGACACGGGGGTGCAGACCCCTGGATCGAAATCCCACCCCGCCGTGTGACGCGGGAAGCGCCCGCCGTCAGCGGGCCCCGGGGCCGCCCGACAGGGACGTCATCCGGCTGAAGTCCATCACCGCGGACACGTCCCGCTGTGCCTGCTCGGCGACCCGGCGGGCCTCGCCGAGTACGTCGCCGTGCTCCTGGACAAGACTGGCGTAGATCGGCGCATCCGCCCGGTCTGCGGTCGTCATCGTGCAGCGTTCCTTCAGGTCAGGGACATCCGGCCGCCGCCCGGGTTCCCCGAGGTCGGCGCCGCAGAGTCTACGTGTCCACGTCGCCTGTACGGTCCCCGGTCCCGGCCGGGCGCGCGGCTTCCGCCGTTTCGGGGCGGTACGACCGGAGCGCCGCGCCCCAGGGGCCGTCCCGGTACCGGGCGTTCACCCACGGGCCGTGCGCCGACCCTTGCTATGGCATGCGCATGCCGTCACTCTGTTGCGCGAGGCAAGCAGACGGACGGCACGGCCCCGGCCAACCCCGGAGCCGCGCCGGTCCGTTCCCCCCAACTCGCCATCCGGGAGTGCCATGACAAGCACGCGCATACCCCCCGCGCGCCGTGCGTTCAACGCGCGTCGACACCTCGCCACGCTCGCGGCCTTCGTCGGCCTGCTGTCGTTCGCGAACCTCCTCGTCGGCCCGCCGGCCCACGCCTATCCCCCCGCCCCGCCCAGCGCCGCCACCGCCCGCAGCTACCTCGCCGGGCTCACCGAGAGCGGCGAAGGCTCGATGAGCGGCTACGACCGCGACAAGTTCCCCCACTGGTCGAGCCAGGGGAACAGCTGCGACACCCGCGAGACCGTCCTCA
The DNA here is from genome assembly GCF_000426325.1 of Streptomyces sp. CNS606. Taxonomy (NCBI): domain Bacteria; kingdom Bacillati; phylum Actinomycetota; class Actinomycetes; order Kitasatosporales; family Streptomycetaceae; genus Streptomyces; species Streptomyces sp. CNS606. The sequence continues at coordinate 279,562 of NZ_KE384522.1, read as the reverse complement.
AGCGCGACGGTGAAGGCGTCTCGACCGGCAGCGACTGCTACCCGACCAGCGGCCGCTGGTACTCCGTCTACGACAGCGTCTGGTCCGAGGCCCCCAGCGACGTCGACATCGACCACATGGTGCCGCTCGCCGAAGCCTGGCGCTCCGGCGCCAGCGGCTGGTCGACCGCCTCCCGCGAGTCGTTCGCCAACGACCTGTCGACCTCCCAGCTGATCGCCGTCACGGACAACTCCAACCAGTCCAAGAGCGACCGCGACCCCTCCGAGTGGCTGCCGCCCAGCACCGGCTACCACTGCATGTACGCGCGCATGTGGGTGTGGGTGAAGCACGAATGGAACCTCACCGTGGACAGCGCCGAGAAGAGCGCCCTCAGCGGCATCCTCAACGGCTGCTGAACCTGCCGTGAGCCCCGCGGTGCCGGCCGGGACCCCCACCCCGGTCGGCACCGCGGTGCGATGATCCTTCCGTGACCGTCCTCCGCTCCGCACGTCCCCCCGCCGCACCTGCCGTCCTGGCGGCTCTGCTCCTCGCCACGCTGACCGGCTGCGGCCTCGGCGCCGAACTCGAACGCGAGGCGAATCCCGCGCGCACTCCCGCACCGCGCGCCACCTCCACGGCTCCGCCCGGCCCGGGCGACCCTTCCGTCCCCTCCCTCGCGCCGCCCCCGGCGGCTGAGCCCACCGCGTGCCCGCCGTCCGGCCTGCGCGTCACCACGGGTCCCGTCGACGCCGCCATGGGCCTGCGCGCCACCACCCTCACCCTCACCAACTGCGGTGACGCGCCGCACGAGCTGAGCGGCTACCCGTCCCTGACCGTCCTCGACGACGACCGCGATCCCGTCGACGTCGAGGTCCTGCGCGGCACCGACGACATCAGCGCCGCGGTCGGCGGCGCCGAGGATCCCGGCCGGTTCACCCTCGCCCCCGGCGACTCCGCCGAGACCACCCTGGCCTGGCGCAACACCGTCACCGGGTCCACCGTCCCGGCCGTACACGCCCCCTACCTCTCCGTCGCCCCGTCGCCCGGCGAGCCCGCGCAGGTGGTCGCCCTCGACGGCGGTCTGGACCTCGGCGACACGGGCCGGCTCGGCGCCACGGCCTGGCGGCGTACCGAGGGGTAACAAGGCTTAGGCTGCCCCTGGAAACCCGTGCCAGCCACCCGCACGACCACCAGGGAGCAGCCGCCGTGCCCGAGAACCGCGCAACCGAACGCCCCCACGACCTCGTCCTGTTCGGCGCCACCGGCTTCACCGGCCGGCTCACCGCCCGCTACCTCGCCGCGAACGCGCCCGACGACTGCCGCGTCGCCCTGGCCGGACGCAACCGCGACAAGCTCGCCGCCGTGCGCGCCGAACTCGCCGGCATCCGCCCCGCGTGGGCCGAACTCCCGCTCCTCGACGCCGACGTGACGGACACGCCCGCCCTGCACCGCCTCGCCGCGGCCACCCGCGTCCTCCTCACCACCGTCGGCCCCTACCTCCGCCACGGCGAGGAACTCGTCGCCGCCTGCGCCGAGGCCGGCACCGACTACGTCGACCTCACCGGCGAGCCCGAGTTCATCGACCGCACCTACGTCCGCCACCACGAGACCGCCCGCCGCACCGGCGCCCGCCTCGTCCACGCCTGCGGATTCGACTCCGTCCCCCACGACCTCGGCGTCCAGTACACCGTCGGCCTGCTCCCCGAGGGCGTACCGCTGCGCATCGACGGCTACGTCACCGCCGACGCCCGGTTCTCCGGCGGCACCCTCGCCTCCGCCCTCGACGCCTTCGCGCGCGGCCCGCAGATGCTCCAGGCCGCGCGCGAACGCCGCCGCGTCGAGCCCTGGCCCACCGACCGCCGCGTCTCCACCCCCACCGGCGGCATCCGCCGCGTCCCCCTCCTGCGCAGCTGGGCCGTGCCGCTGCCCACCGTCGACCCGCAGGTCGTCGCCCGCTCCGCCGCCGCCCTGGACCGCTACGGCCCCGACTTCCGCTACCGGCACGCCGCCGCCGTCCGACGGCTCCCCGTCGCCCTCGGCGGCCTCGCCGGCACCGCCGGACTCGTCGCACTCGCCCAACTCCCCGCCGCCCGCCGCGCCCTGACCTCCCGACTCGGCTCCGGCGAGGGCCCTTCCGAAGAGCGCCGAGCCCGCAGCACCTTCTCCGTCCGCTTCCTCGCCGAAGCCCTCACCGCACACGGCCCCCGCCGCATCGCCACCGAGGTGTCCGGCGGCGACCCCGGCTACGACGAGACCGCCAAGATGCTCGCCGAGTCCGCGCTCTGCCTCGCCCACGACGAACTCCCCGCACTCACCGGCCAGCTCACCACCGCCACCGCCATGGGCCCCGCCCTCACCACCCGCCTCGTCCGCGCCGGCCTCAACTTCCACGTCACCCACGAAGGCCGCTGAGAGAACGCCACGTTTACCGGTCCGTGACCCGGGCACGTGAACCCCTGTCAAGGAAACGGCTCACGAAACGAGGAGCGCGACCATGGCACCGCACAGCACGTTTTCGGCCAAGGCGCACAAGGCCCGGAGCCTCGTGGAGAACACCCTCCGCCAGGCCCGCACCCGTGGCCACGGACGCACGACCGCCGCCCCACGAGGCGGTCGTTCCCGCACCTCGACGGCGGCGGACGTACGACGCGTCGCCCTCCGCGCGCGGGAGGCGTTCCGGAAGTGACCCCCCACGCCTTGGACGACGCGGCCAGAGGAGCACCCCCTTTCAGAGCCTGAGCGGTGGCCCGGCGGAACCCTCCGCCGGGCCACCGCTGTGTCCACAGCCCCGGCCGACCCATGCCTGGCCGCGCATCGGTGTCGGCGAGGACGGGAACCGGCGTGGCGCTCGCCGGACTGGCGGTCGCAGCGCTCGCGGCTGTGTTCACCGCCGCGTTCGTCGCCACGGTGAGGCTGCGCATGCGGTGGTACGTGATTGCTGGGCTGCTCGCGCCGGCGGCGGTCGTGCGCATGCTGTTCGCCCCCGTGCCCTGAGGCACGGGGGCGAACGGTGCGCCGCTCCCGGGGTCACTCGGGGGCGCGGCCCTCCTCGGGGGTCTCGCCTGCGGTGAGGCGTGCCTTGAGGACGGGGGAGATGATCAGGTCGTAGACCAGGACGCCGACGATGCCGCCGATGAGCGGGCCGACGATCGGAATCCACCAGTAGCCGCTGAACCAGTCGAAGGTGCCCGGCAGGGCGATCGCACCCCAGCCCTCGAAGTAGGTGAAGAGGCGCGGCCCGAAGTCGCGGGCCGGGTTGATCGCGTAGCCGGCGTTGGTGCCGAAGGTCAGGCCGATGACCGTCACGATCAGGCCGGTGATGAAGGGCCCGATGTTGGATCCCGGCGCCAGGTTGCGCTGGTCGATCAGGGCGCAGATCAGCAGTAGCAGGATGCCGGTGCCGACGATCTGGTCCAGCAACGGCCCCCAGATGCCGCCGCCGAAATACTCGGCGGGGAAGGTCGCGAAGATGGAGTACGTACTCAACGACTCCTCGCGTGTCATGCCTGCCGCCTGGTTCGCCGCGTCGATGGCCCAGCGGTAGCAGGAGTAGGTGACCGCCGCGCCGCAGAACGCGCCGACGAGTTGGGCGCCCCAGTAGGGGAGCACCTTCGAGAAGGGGATCGCCCGCCGCACCGCGAAGGCGAGGGTCACCGCGGGGTTGATGTGCGCGCCGCTGACGCCGCCCGCGACGTACACGCCGAAGACGACGGCGAATCCCCAGCCCCAGGTGATGATGAGCCAGTTCGCCGGACCGAAGTCGGAGGTCTGGCGCCCCGAGCCCGGCAGGCCCACGACCGCCACCGCCACCGCTGCCGTTCCCAGCAGCAGCAGGACGAACGTACCCAGGAACTCGGCGAGCATCTCGCCACCGAGCCCTGCCCGGTAGCCGCGGCGGCGCGGGGTGCGCTCCGTAGCCGTGTGCTCAGACATTGACCCTCCTCACGTCGGCCCGTTCACCGTCGCAAGCGGGGGAGGGCGTGTCCTGCGGGAAAGGCCCGTTCGGGTGATGCGGTGTCGCCCCGTCGGCGCGGCGGCTGGACGGGCGTTCGCAGCCGGGCGCTCGCAGCCGGGTGCGCGGCTGCCCGGCGCCCCGGTGAGACGGGACGTCGGGCGTCGCGGCGGGAGAGGGGCCGGTACGGAGCCGCGCCTCAGAGAGACGGTGCGGGTGCGGGTGCGAGACCGAGCAGGGCGCGCAGGGCCTGCCGCAGACGGCTGTGTGCGTCGGCGGCGGAGCGGTGTCCGGCGCAGCGCCACGCCACGTAGCCGTCGGGGCGCACGAGGAGCGCACCGCCGCTCGGCAGGCCGTGGGGCGCCGCCAGCTCCTCGTCCAGGTGGTAGGTGTCGACGGCCACCCCGAGGGCGCGGCCCGCCGACGACGCGGCGTCCTGCCAGGAATCCCCGTCCGGGCCCGCCAGCAGGACGAAGTCCCGGCCGTACAGATCGAGGGTGGAGAGCGGTTCGCCGCCGTCCTGCGCCACCGCGATGTGGGGTGCGCGGCTGCCCGGCGCCCCGGTGAGACGGGACGGCCGGAGCAGCGGAGCCGCGTCGTCCGGCGCGCCCCGGACCGCCGGCGACCGGTACTGGTTGCCGAGGACCAGCGCGTAGAAGTCCTCCTGCCGCGCGGTGGTCAGCGCGGTGGTCAGCGCGGCGTCAGGCATCGGGAGGCGCCACCTGCTGCGGGCGCGGGCGACGGACTGTTCCACCGCGCGCCGGGCGACGGGTCGCCGTTCGGCGTCGTAGGTGTCGAGAAGGGAGGGATCCGCGCTGCCGTTCAGGACGAGCGCCAGCTTCCAGGCGAGGTTGTGCACGTCCTCGACGGCGGTCTGGCCGCCGAGGCCACCGGTGGGCGGCATCTGGTGGGCGGCGTCGCCCGCGAGGAGTACGCGCCGGACCCGGAAGGCGTCCGCGACGCGTGCGCCGATGGGGAACGTGCTGGGCAGTCCGTCCGAGCCCGGGGTCTGGGGGACGAGACGCACGTCCAGGTCCGGCAGCCCGGTGGCGGTGCGCAGCCGGCCGGCGCACTCCTCGGGCGTGGGGCGGTACGGCCGCCCGCCGGGTGCGGTGCGGCAGGAGGTGGCGAAGAACCACCGGGTGCCGCTCCCGTCGAGCGGCCCCAACGTCGTGCCGGGCGCCGGCCGGTCCAGGTACGCCATGCCCAGGGGCCGCCCCCGCAGGGCGGGCCGCAGGTCCGCCTGTACGTGCAGGGTGGCCATGTGGAACAGCGTTCCGGGCCCGCTGGACCGTACGCCCAGCCGCCGCCGCAGGCCGCTCGACGCCCCGTCGGCCGCGACGACGTAGCGGGCCCGCACCTCGGCGACCTCTCCGGCGGTGCCGCGTACGGTGGCGGTCACGTGCCTGTCGTCCTGGTCGAGATGCAGCAGTTCGGTGCCGAACGCGACGTCCGCGCCCAGTTCCCGGGCACGGTCCAGCAGCAGCGCCTCCAGCTCGTCCTGGCCGAGCGGCGCGAACCGGCAGGGTGACGAGGTCTCAGGACTGGCGTCTCCACGCTCCTCGTCCGGGTCCTCGTCGCCGCGTTCCACCAACGGCTCGTGAACGTCCGTCAGGGTGCGGGCGTGCACGGAGACCAGGTCGCCGCTGCCCGCGCCGTCCGGACACGCCGCGCGGATCGCGTTCTCCAGGCCGACCTGCCGGAACACCTCCATGGCCCGGGGGAGCAGGCCCCGCAGCCTGGGGTGCGGCAGGACGCCGTCGCGGCGTTCGACGAGCAGGCAGGGAACGCCGTGCCAGGCCAGCAGCACGGCCGCGGACAGACCGGTGAGCGAGCCGCCGACCACCAGTACCGGCACCGTGCGCACCCCGAACCCCTCCCCGTCGTGCTCGTCCGTGGTCCGGGCCGGCTCGCCGCGCGGCGAACCGGCCCGGACGGCCGACACCGGCCGTCAGTGCTTCTGCATGTACCACGGCGGCCACAGGCGCTGGTCACGGGACGGTGCCGCGGCCTTCGGCGGCGTCACCTGCTCGGCCTTGGCGAGCCTCTTCTTCAGCTGCTCGGTCATGAGTTGTCACCTCCTCCAGGATTCCTCGGGGCCTCCGGCGCACCCGCCGGAGGAGCACTTCTGCGGAGGGCACGCGGCGGGAGGCGCGGCCGCGGGCCGGAGCCGCACGGCAGGCGTGCCGCCAGCCGCACGGCAGGCGTGCCGCGGACGCCCGGCGGCCGCGCGCGTCAGGCGGGGCGGGCGGCGAGCACCCCGCGCGCCACCAGGTCGTCGAGACAGGCCCGGGCCTGGCGCAGGGCGTCCTCGCGCGGTACCTGACCGGCCACCGCGTCCGCGTAGTCGGCTGCGATGCGCTCGCCGTCGGTGTCCTGGCTGAGTTCGAACAGGTACCACCCGGAGAGGTTGAGCCAGTGGACCTTGGGCTGCTGCGGGGTGAAGACCATCAGGGCGCCGGCCTCCTCGACCGCCCGCGTCCGCAGCCCCGGGGCGGGGGCGTAGCGCAGCTCAGACACGGGCGGACTCCTTCACGGCGTCGAGCAGCCAGGTCACGAAGTCGTGCCCGTGGTCGGTCAGCGCTCCGGCCCCGCGAGCGAGGATCTCCTCGCCGAGGTAGCGGGCGCGTTCGGGCGCGAACCGGTAGAGCGAGGGAGGGTCGTCCACCTCCGGCTCGCCGAACCGGGCGACGAGCTCCGGTGTCATCCGCGTCTGGAGCGCCTGCCGGAACAGCACCAGGTGCGCGTACACGTGGAAGGCGCCGAGCGCCCGGTCCAGCGCCCACTCGTTCGGCGCGACCATGGAGGCCCATTTCAGCCACGGCACCTTGACCTTCGGCCCGTCCGGCAGCCGGTCCGGCTCGGCGAAGACGCTCGCCGAGCGCTGGATGTCGAACAGCTTCAGGTGCAGGCCCTCGTGCAGCGCCGTCTCTGCCAGGCGCCACGGGTGCGCCATGCGGTTCTCCGAGAAGAAGACCACCGACGGGATGCGGCCGACGTTGCCCGCGAGGAAGGTCTCGCCCTTGGTGCGGACGTCCACCACGCCGACGCCGACGTAGTGCGCCCCCACGCTCGCTCCCAGCTCCGGCAGCAGCGCTCCGAGGGCGGCGAAGCCGTCGTCGAGCTGCCGCCGCATCCGGTCGGTCGGCCGGAGCAGGTCTCCGCCGATCCCGCGGAGGAAGTCCCGCTCGAACGTGGCCAGGAAGGTGCGGGTCAGCGGGGTGCTCGTGCCGCCGTCCGGTCCGCCGGCCCAGAGCCACGGGTCCGGGTCCCGTCCGCCGGTGCGGACCGTGAGACCGCGGGACGCCTCCCACGCACTCGGCGGTACGGCCCGGCCGGCCTCCTGCACGGCGTCGGAGACGAGGTGCAGCATGGTGACGACCTCGGTCCAGGCGCTCTCGTCGAGGAACCCCTGCTCCAGACGGGACACCGCCTCGTCCAGGGTCACCCGCACCAGCGGGTCCTCCACGAGCGGGAGGGGCACCTCGCCGGTGGAGTCCCGGAGGCCGTCGGCGAGTTCGGCCACCTTCGCGGACCGCTCGGAGAGCAGGTCGAGGGCGAACCGGTAGAACTCGGTCGCCTTGAGCGTGATGACGCGGGCGTCGCCGTACTCGGGGTGCGCAGCGAGCAGGTGCTCCACGGTGACGAGATCGTCGTCGTACGCGGACACGCATCCTCCTTCGACCGGCCTGCGGAACTGCGGGCGGGCAGCTCCCGGACACAGGTGGTCACGTGTCCAGTGGAGCGCAGCTCGCGGGCCGCGGACAGAGCGGGTGTCGGCCATCACGACCGGGCCGCGGCGGCTGTCCGAAAAGCCGCGCCGCGGGCACGGTGCGGCTGCCGGAACGGCGCCGTGCCCCCGCCCCTCCGCAGGGGGCCGGCAGGGCCGGACAGGAGGTCTTCGTCGCCCGGCGCGCGGGGCCCGTGCCGTGGGTCCGGCGGCGGGGAAGCGTGCAAGTCCCCATTCCCGCCAGTTCGTCCCGGGCCGCGTGCAGTGCCGGTACCGGGCGGGCGGAGGCGTTGCCGCGGCGCGGGAGTGCTCGTGAGCCGCCGTCCCGGCCCGAACGCGCCGTGGCGGGCCGGGGGATCGGCACTCTGGCCGATAACTCCCGTTGACATCTCGCGCCGTCGATGGCCGTCACCGGCGTCCCGCTGCGGGGTGGGTACCGGTCACGCCGCACCGGCGCGGGTGCGACGCGCTCGGCGCGCCGCACCCGCGCCCCGCCCGCCCGCACGCGGGGCGCCGGCCGGGAGGGGAGTCAGCCCGCGGCGGCCTCCCGGGCACGGGTGACGTAGGCGATCAGCGCGTCCGACGGGCCGCCGTACTCGCGCTGGATCTGCTCGCTGTTCGCGTCCCGCATGCGGTAGAGCCCGTCCCGCAGGCCGGGGTCGCCGCCGTGGAAGCCCTCGAGCAGCTCCCACCAGCGTGCCGCCAGCTCCTGCACCCGCGGCTCCGCCGGGTCGGTCCCCGCGTCCAGCTCCGCCTGCACCTTCGCGATCAGCTCCGGCCACTCCCGCTCCGCCGCCGCGGTCGCCTCCGGCCCCAGCTGCGCCCGGCGCTCCGCCAGCGCCTGGATCTGCTCCTCGGAGAAGTAGTTCCGCATGGTGTCTTCCACCGTGTTCACCTCGTCCATCAGCGCGAGGAGGTCGTCCGGCCCGTACGGCGCGCGCCCGGCCGACACCAGCGTCGACAGCCGCGCGTGCAGGGCACGCAGCGCGGTGAGCTGCTGCCCCACCTGCTCCAGGTGGCTGCGCAGCAGGTCGGCCAGGTCCAGTTCGCCGGCGAGCGCGGTGCCCACGGCGTCCAGTGGCAGCCCCAACTCCCGCAGCGCCACGATCCGGTACAGCCGGGTCACGTCGGCCTCGTCGTACAGCCGGTGCCCGCCTCCCGTACGTCCCGACGGCGTGAGCAGGCCGATCCGCTCGTAGTGGTGCAGCGTGCGCACCGTCAGGCCGGTGAGCCGGGACAGCTCTCCCACCTTCCAGGCCATGACGTCCTCGCTTCCTCGTCCGGAACATCCCGGAACCGCCGGTTTCTACGGCGGTGTTCCCGACGCTACGACCTCCTCCGACGTCAGGTTCAAGCCCGCGCGGCGAGGTGACAGCCCCTGCCCGCCCCCGGGATGCGGGGTGCCGGGCGCGGGCGCAGCCTGGAGTGGCCGGCTCCCGATCCTTCTCCCGGGTCCTCCCGGTCCTCCCGGTGCTCTCGGAGGCGATGCGTATGCGCCGCTCGACCGCGATTCTGCCGCTTCTGACGGCCGTGCTGCTGGCCGTGCTCCTCGCCGTCGCCGGCTGCACCGGGGGCGGTTCCGGTGGCCCGTCCGGGGACGGCCCGGGTACCATCACGGCTGCGCCCTCCGCGCCCGCCGAGGAGCCTGCCGAGACCCGTACCGTCACCGAACGCCCCTCCGCCACCGTGACGGAGAGGGAACCGGAGTCACCGCCGCCCGAGCCCGGGACCACGACGGTCGCCCCGCCGCCGGACGTCGCTCCGCAGGGGGAGGCGTGCCTGGCCACCACCGCGCAACCCGCGATCCAGCAGGGCTCCTCCGGGCCGGCCGTGGTGAAGGCCCAGTGCTACCTCAATCTCGCCCTGTCCGGGGCGTCCATCCCCGAGGACGGCGACTTCGGCCCGGTCACCGACGACTCCGTGCGCCGCTTCCAGGAGTGTGCCGGCCTCACCGTGGACGGTCTCGTCGGACCGCAGACCTGGCCCGAACTGGTCTTCTGGGCCGACGCGGGGCCCGTCTGCTGACACCTGCCGAGGAGAGGAGTAAGGAGGACCCATGGACTACACCATCGAGGTCATCGTCGTCCCCGTCACCGACGTCGACCGGGCCAAGGAGTTCTACGCCGACCGCTGCGGCTTCCCCGTCGACCTCGACACCGAGGTCGCTCCCGGCATCCGCATCGTCCAGCTCACCCCGCCGGGCTCCCGCTGCTCCCTCGCTCTCTCCCAGGGCATGCCCAGCTCCCCGAGCCAGTCCGACATGGAGCCCGGCGCGCTGCGCGCGGTGCAGATCTGCGTCACCGACATCACCGCCGCGCACGCCGAACTCACCGGACGCGGCGTCGACGTCAGCCCCGTCCAGCACGTCGGCCCGAACGGCTGGGAGGAGGGCCGGGGCGAGACCTGGAACTCGTTCGCCTTCTTCGACGACCCCGACGGGAACGGCTGGGTCCTCCAGGAGACCCCGGCTCCGCTTTCTCAGCGCTGACCGGGCCTCAGCGCCGCCCGGTCCCTCCTCGCGGGCCCGACGCCCCCGGAAGGGTCCGCCCCACCTCGAGGATCACGTCGGTCATGGCCTCCTCGGCCGGTGTCGGGACGCGGGACGCGAGCCGGGCGAGCAGGATGCGCCGGGGCGGCGCGTAGCCGTCGAGCCGCAGCACCCGCACGTCGGTGCGCAGGTTGGCCAGGGCCAGGCGCGGGGCGAGGGCGATGCCGAGACCGACCGCGACCATGGCCTGCGCCTCCTGGTAGTCGTTGGCCTCGAAGGAGACGGACGGTTCGAAGCCCGCGGCCTCCGCGGTCCGCGAGAGCACCTCGGCGACGGGGTGGTTGTCGCCCCGGATGATCCAGCTCTCCTCCGCGAGCTCGTGCACGTCGACGGAGGTCCGGTCGGCGAGGCGGTGCGTCTCGGAGACGACGAGGGCGGTCGGGTCCTCGGTCACCACCCGCAGGTCGAGGCTGTCGCTCTCGATGCGCGACCACTCGTACTCCCACAGGAACGCCAGCTCGATGCGGCGCCGGTCCAGCATCTCCAGCAGCTGTGCGAGCCGGGCGCTGTGCACGGACAGGCGGACGCCGGGGTGGGCGCCGCGGTACGCCGTGACCGCCAGCGGCAGCAGTGACGACCCCAGGGTGGGGAAGGCGCCGAGCCGCAGCGAGCCGTCGCGCAGGCCGGCGAGGTCGCTCAGCCGCTCCTGGAGCACGTCGAGGCTGCGTTCGATGGCCGTCACCTGTTCGACGACGACCCGGCCCGCCTCGGTCGGCCGCACGCCGCGGGCGTGCCGGTCGAGCAGCGGCTGTCCCAGCTCGGCCTCCAGGCGGCGGATCTGCTGGGAGACGGCCGAGGGCGTGTAGGCGAGCGCCTCGGCCGCCGCGGTCATCGAACCGTGCCGGACCACCTCGGCGAGCAGCCGCAGCCGGGTCACGTCGAGCGGAGCATGAAGCATGGCTTCATTCTGCATGAACAAATCGGCGCTTGTGCTTACTCCTCGCTCGGGACAACCATGAGCACGCAACGGGCGTACAGATTGCATGCAATGTGAGGTGACTGCGGTGCGCGTTCCGGCAGTGCTGATGCGCGGGGGTACCAGCCGTGGCTTGTTCTTCCACGAGCGGGACCTTCCCGAGGACCACGCTCTCCGCGAGGCGTTCATCCTCGCCGCCTACGGGTCGCCGGACGCCGCCCGGCGTCAGGTCGACGGTCTCGGCGGCGCCACCTCCAGCACCAGCAAGGTGGCGGTGATCTCCGACGGCCGGGAGCAGGGCGTCGACGTGCTGTACGAGTTCGGCCAGGTCGCGATCGACCGGTCGCTGATCGACCGGCGCGGCAACTGCGGCAACCTGTCCTCCGGCGTCGGTCCGTTCGCCGTCGACGAGGGCCTGGTCGTCCCGACCGACCCGGTCACCGTGGTGCGGCTGCTCAACGTCAACACGGGCAAGCTGATCGTCGCGCACGTCCCCACCCGCGACGGCAGGTTCGACCCGGTCGGCGACTTCTCGCTGCCCGGCGTCCCCGGCACCGGCTCGCGCATCCGGCTGGACTACGTCGACCCCGGCGGAGCCGTCACCGGCGCCGTGCTGCCCACCGGCAACCCGGTCGACGACCTGACCGTGCCCGGCGTCGGCACCGTCCCGGTGAGCGTGGTGGACGCGGCCAACCCGCTGCTGTTCGTGCACTGGGAGGCGTTCGGTCTGAACGGCACGGAGAGCCCGGACGAGATCGACTCCGACCCGGACCTCCTCCGGCGGCTCGAGGCGGTCCGCGCGCACGGCGCGGTGCTCGCGGGAATCGCCGACACGCCGGAGCAGGCCACCGAGGAGACGCCCTCGGTCCCCAAGCTGACCCTCGTGGGCAAGCCCCGGGACTACCTGACCACCGCCGGGACCGTGCAGAAGGGCAGCGAAACCACCGTACGAGCGTCCATGATGTCGATGGGAAAGGTGCATCGCGCATACGCCCTGACCGGAGGCATCTGCACGGCCGTCGCGGCGGCCGTTCCCGGGACGCTGGTCGCCGACGCCACCGCGGACGACGACGGCGAGTGCCGCATCGGGCACCCCGCGGGCGTGCTGCCGCTGCGCGCGGACGTCCGGCGGGAGGGCGACACCTGGCAGGCCGCTGCGGTGACCGCGTACCGCAGCGCCCGTCGGCTGATGGAGGGCCGCGTCCTCGTGCCCGGTCCATGGCTGAAGAACCGTTCCACCATGATCGCCGGTTGAGGAGGCGAAGCACCATGAGGCAGAAGAGGAAGATGATCACCCGCTTCGGGACGGCCCTGGCGGTGACGGCCGCACTGGGGCTCGCCGGCTGCGCGAACCCGCAGGGACTCGACTCCGCCGGCGAGGAGGGAGCGGCGGAGCTGCCCGACCGCACGGAACTCGTCATCCCCTACGCGGAGGGCGGCGGCACCGACACCTGGGCCCGCTTCATCGCCCCCTACCTGGAGAAACACGTCGAGGGCAATCCCACGTTCACCCCCGAGAACGTGCCCGGCGGCGAGAGCATCACCGGCTCGAACCAGTACGTGACCTCCGGGGGCACGAACGGCGAGCAGATCCTGGTCACCTCCGGCACCACCTACTTCCAGGCGCTGCTCGGCCGCTCGCAGGTGAAGTTCGACTTCGCGAAAATGCGCCCCCTGATGCTCAACGGCACCGGCGGCGTCATCTACGCCTCCCCGAGCACCGGCATCGACTCCGCCGCCGACCTCGCCGACACGAAGAAGAAGCTGAAGTACGGCGGCATCAGCGCCACCGGACTCGACCTCACCATGCTGCAGGCCTTCGACGTGCTGGACGTCGACCTGGACGCCACGTTCGGCTTCGAGGGCCGCGGCCCGGCCCGCCTGGCCTTCGAACGCGGCGAGGTCAACGTCGACTACCAGACCACCTCCGCCTACCTCACCCAGGTCGAGCCGCTGGTCGACGAGGGCAAGGCCGTGCCGCTGATGTCCTTCGGCATGCTCAAGGACGGCGAGATCGTCCGCGACCCGAACGTCCCCGACCTGCCCACGGTCGAGGAGGTCTACCGCGACATCCACGGCAAGGCACCCAGCGGAGAGGCGTACGACGCCTACCGCGCGTTCCTGATCCCGGGCTACGTCTACCAGAAGGGGATCTGGGCCAACGAGGGGACGCCCGACGCCCTCGTCCAGGCGTACCGGGACTCCGTGGCGAAGATCAGCGAGGACTCCGAGTTCAAGAAGTCGAGCGAGGAGGTGCTCGGCGGATATCCGCTGTACTCGGGCGAGGAGGCCGAGGCGGAGCTGAAGAAGGCGTTCGACATCTCGCCCCGCACCCGCTCGTACACCCTCGACATGCTCGAGTCCGAGTACGACGTCCGCATCGAAGGGCAGTGACGGGGCGGACGCCCGGGGTGGGCGCGGGCCGATCCGCGCCCGCGTCCACCCTCCTCCACCCACCCCTCTCACCCCTGACTCCGATCCCTGATCCCTGATCCCGGCGCACGCCGACCCCGGCAGAAGGAGCCGACCACCGATGCTCGACGCGGCCTTCAGCGCACTCGGCGCGTTGCTCGACCCCGCAACCCTGGTCTTCCTGCTCGCCGGGGTCCTGGCCGGACTGGTCGTGGGGATCGTCCCCGGGCTCGGCGGCACGGGCGCGGTCGCCATCCTGCTGCCCTTCATCTTCGTCGTCGAGCCGCACCAGGCCCTCGCCCTGATCACCGGGGCCGTGGCCGTCGTCCACACCTCCGACACCATCTCCACCGTGCTCATCGGCATCCCGGGGTCGGCTTCGGCGACGGTGCTGATGCTCGACGGCCATGCGATGGCCCGGCAGGGGCAGGCCGCGCGGGCGCTCAGCATCGCCTTCCTCGCCTCCATGGCCGGCGGGCTGCTCGGCGCCGTCGGACTGACCCTGTCCATCCCGCTCGCCCGGCCGCTGGTGCTCAACTTCGGGTCGCCGGAGCTCTTCATGCTCACGGTGCTCGGCATCTCCCTGGCCGCGCTGCTCTCCCGCGGCAACATGCTCAAGGGCCTCGTCGCCGGCGTCTTCGGCCTGCTGCTGGGCCAGGTCGGCGCCGCGCCGTCGGCGGCCGACTACCGCTTCACGTTCGGGTCGCTGTTCCTCAACGAGGGCCTGGACCTGGTCGCCGTCGCCCTGGCGATCTTCGGTATCGCGGAGGTCGTCTCCCAGATCGCCCGCCGGACCAGCGTCGCCGCGGGTTCCGGCATCGGCTCGGGCTGGGGCGCCGGCGTGCGGGACGTGCTCCGCCACTGGACGCACGTCCTGCGCGGCGCCCTCATCGGCATCTGGGCCGGAGTCCTCCCCGGCGTCGGCGCGACCGCCGGCACCTGGATGGCTTACGGCCAGGCGCGGGCGACCGAACGCCGCAAGGGCAAGGGCAAGGGGAAGTTCGGCAAGGGAGACCCGCGCGGCATCATCGCCCCCGAGAGCGCCAACAACAGCGTCGAGGCCGGCGACCTCATCCCCACCCTGCTGTTCGGCATCCCCGGCGGCGCCCCGGCGGCACTCCTGCTCGGCGCCCTGCTGGTGTTCGGCGTCGAGCCCGGACCCCGCATGATCACCAACCACCTCGACGTGATCTACACGATCGTGTGGTCGTTCGCGCTGGCGAGCGTCGCCGGAGCGGCCCTGTGCTTCCTGCTCAGCAAGCCGCTCGCGAAGCTGAGCTTCGTCCGTTTCCCCGTGCTCGCCGCGGGTCTGGTGGTCATCCTGTTCACCGCCGGATACCAGGAGTCGCAGCAGGTCGCCGTCCTCCAGGTGATGCTGCTGCTGGGCGCCGTCGGCTGGCTGATGAAGGTGACCGGCTTCCCCCGGGCGCCCTTCCTCATCGGGTTCGTGCTGAGCGTGCCCCTGGAGCGGTACTACTACCTCACCGCGAACCTGTACTCCTTCTCCGAGTGGGCCCTGCGCCCCGGCGTCCTGGTGATGGCCGCGGTCCTGGTCGCGCCGCTGGGCTTCGCCCTGGTCCGCAGGCTGCGCGCCCGGCGTACGCCCGCCTCCCCGGCGACGGCGACGGCCGGCGTGACCGCTGCCACCACGGACGCCCCGGACGCCACTGCCACCCCGCACACCCCGCACACCCCGGGCGCCCCGGGCGCCCCGGACACCGCCGCGCCGCCCGCACCCGGCGGGCCCCACGCGGACACCCCGGCTGCCTCCACGTCCGACACCCCGGCCGACGCCGCCGACGAGGAGGCCGACGGCCCGGCCGCCCCGCGCCGCTGGACCGTGGGCGTCGCCACCGGCTTCCTCGCCCTCTTCCTCTGCGCCCTGTTCGCGGCGCAGGGCTACAGCGAGAAGGCCCGGCTCGTCCCCACGCTGGTCTGCGCCCTCGGCGTGCTGCTCACCGTCACGCTGCTCGCAGTCCAGGCGTACGATCGGCGGCGCTCGTCCGGGAAGTCCGCGGACACCGGGGCGTGGCGCGAGGAACTGCGCTGGGTCGGGCAGGCGTTCGGCTGGCTCATCGCCTTCCTCGTCCTCGTGTACGTCCTCGGCGTCGTGCTCGCCGCGCTGGTCTTCGTGCCCGTGTTCCTGTGGCGGGTGGCGCAGCTCCGCGCACGGGGCATCGTCCTCTACACGGTCGGTGTGCTGGCCGCGCTGCTCCTCCTCCAGCACTTCGCCGACATCTCGCTGCCGGTGGGCTACCTGACGCCGCCGCTGCTGATGGCGTAGCGGGAGGCTGGGGTGACGGAGAACCACGGATGGCTTCCGGACGCCGGCCGCGTCGCGCGGCTGCTGGCCGGAGCGCTCGCCGGAGCACTGGTGTTCACCGTGCTGCGGGTGCCCGCGGGCACGGTCGTCGGCTCCGTGGTCGGCAGCGCGTTGGTCAACCGGTGGCGTCCGGCCGCCTTCGACCACCGGCTGCCGGTCCGGGCGTTGCGCACGGTCGGCATGGTCCTCCTGGGCTGTGCCGCCGGGGCACGGCTCGACGCGGAGACGCTGCGGACCCTCGCCGGGCTGGCGCTTCCGCTGCTCGGCGGGGTCGCCCTGCTGATCCTGCTGGAGATGCTGCTGGCCGCGCTGCTGATCGTCCGTCACGGCGTGGACCCGGTGACCGCCGTCCTGGCCTGTGCGCCCGGGGGGCTCAGCGAGATCTCGCTCACCGCTCAGGACATGGGCGCCCGGATGAGCCTGGTGCTGGCCGTGCACATGGCGCGCGTGCTGGCGGTGGTGCTGCTGCTTCTGCCGCTGCTGGTGGCGTGGGCGAGGGCGTCGTGAGCGCGGGTGTGGTGTGGCTGCTGCTGGGCGGGGCCGCCGGGGCGGCGCTGGCCAAGCCGCTGCGGCTGCCGTTCTGGCCGCTGATCGGCTCGATCTGCGGTGCGGCCGCCGTACGTCTGTGGTCGGGCGGTCACCTCGCGCTGCCGTCCGCGTGGCAGACCGCGGCACAGGTCCTGGTCGGCACGGTGGTGGGGCTGGCCGTCGCGCCGGGTGTGCTGCGGGACTTCCGTGCGGTCCTGCTGCCCGGCCTGCTGGCCGTGGTCGCGATTCTCGGCTTCGGCGTCGGCTGGGGGCTGCTCCTCGGGCACACCGGTGCGACCGAGGCCCCCGCGGCGGTGTTCGGCATGGTGCCGGGCGGGGTCGGCGAGATGCTGGCGGCGGCGACCGCCGTCCACACGGACACCGCCGTGGTGGCCGCGATGCACCTGGTCCGGCTCGTCGTGGTGCTGTCGTGCCTTCCCCTGCTCGTGCGCTGCGCGCAGGCGTTCGGAAGGTGGTGGGAATCCCGTGGGCACGAACGCTGAACCGCGCCGCCGCGCCCCCGCCCGCCGGCTACTCGCCCAGCATCACGGCGAGCCGGATCTCGCGGGCCCGCCGCATGTGCGCCCTGGCCGACCGCTCGGCGGCCTCGCCGTCGCGCGCCTCGATCGCGCGCACCACGGCCTCGTGCTCCGCCACGGCCCCCTCCGCCCGGTCCTTGTAGCCGAGCGTGGAGGCGGGCAGCCGGCGCACGGCGTGCTCGACCTGGCCGAGGAAGCGGCCCAGGTAGCTGTTCGCCGTGGCGTCGCGCAGCGCACGGTGCCAGGCGAGGTTCAGTTTCGACAGGGCCGCCGTGTCGCCCCGTCCCGCGGCCTCCTTCATCTGCGCGTCGATCCCGTCGAGTTCCGCCACCAG
The DNA here is from genome assembly GCF_000426325.1 of Streptomyces sp. CNS606. NCBI lineage: Bacteria > Bacillati > Actinomycetota > Actinomycetes > Kitasatosporales > Streptomycetaceae > Streptomyces > Streptomyces sp. CNS606. The sequence continues at coordinate 262,301 of NZ_KE384522.1, read as the reverse complement.
TCCGGGCGGGCAGCGGACGGCCGCCAGCCGTGCTGCGAGCCCTTCGAGGTCCTCACGCACCACGTACAGGGCGAGGACGTCCTCCAGCGACAGCGGGGCCACGGTCGTGCCGTGGTGGGCGGTCTTGACGACCAGCCCCTCGTCCGCGAGCCGCCGCAGCGCCTCCCGCACCGGTGTGCGGCTCACCTTGAACGCGCCCGCGATCTCGTCCTCGCGCAGCCACGTGGTGGGGGACAGGGCGCCGTCGAGGATCGCCTCGCGCAGCGCATCGGTCACCGCGTCCGTCGTCCGCCCCCGGTGCGTGCCCGGTAGGAGGTAACGGCTCAGGTCCTTGGTCTGTCGGTCGTCTGCCTCGGCCACGCGGCAACGATAGGGGACGACCGAAGCGTCGTGCACACAGTGGATACGATCAGCCCATAATTGAATGCAATGTGGATACAGAAAGGAGCATGATCATGGCCGCACGAAAGGTGATCGTCGTCGGAGCGGGCAACGCCGCCCTGTGCGCGGCGCTCTCGGCGCGCGAGCAGGGCGCGGAGGTCGTCGTACTGGAACGCGCCCCGGAGAAACTGCAAGGCGGCAACACCGCCTTCACCGCCGGAGCGATGCGGGTCGCCTACGACGGGGTCGACGACCTCCGCCGCCTGATGCCGGACCTCACCGAGGACGAGATCGCCGTCACCGACTTCGGCACCTACTCCACGGCGGACTTCCTCGACGACCTCGCCCGGGTGACGGAGTACCGGACCGACCCCGAACTCGCCGGACTCCTCGTCGAGCAGAGCCTGCCCACCCTGCTGTGGATGGCGGACCAGGGCGTCCGCTTCATGCCCATCTACGGCCGCCAGGCGTTCAAGGTGAACGGCCGGTTCCGTTTCTGGGGCGGCCTGACCGTCGAGGTCTCCGGCGGCGGCCCCGGCCTGGTCGACGCGCTGGTCAAGGCCGCCGCACGGGAAGGCGTCCGCGTCGAGTACGGCGCCCGCGCCCTGTCGCTGCTCCGCGACGACGACGGCGTGCACGGCGTCCGCGTCCGGCAGCACGGCACCACCCGCGAGGAGCGGGCCGACGCCGTCGTGCTGGCCAGCGGCGGCTTCCAGGCCGACGCGGCGATGCGCGCCCAGTACCTCGGCCCCGCCTGGGACCTCGCCAAGGTGCGCGGCACCCGCTTCAACACCGGCGACGGCATCCGCATGGCCCTGGACGCGGGGGCGAGCCCGGTGGGCAACTGGTCCGGATGCCACGCCGTCGGCTGGGAACTGAACGCCCCCGAGTTCGGCGACCTCGCCGTCGGCGACTCCTTCCAGAAGCACAGCTACCCCTGGGGGATCATGGTCAACGCCCACGGCAGGCGCTTCGTCGACGAGGGCGCGGACTTCCGCAACTACACCTACGCCAAGTACGGCCGCCGCGTCCTCGAACAGCCCGGGCACTTCGCCTGGCAGATCTTCGACCAGCAGGTGAGCCACCTGCTGCGCGACGAGTACCGCATCAAGCAGGTCACCAAGGTCACCGCACCCACCCTCGAAGCCCTCGCCCGCAAGCTCGACGGCGTCGACCCCGACGCCTTCCTCGCCGAGATCGCCGCCTACAACGCCGCCGTCGACACCGGCACCGCCTTCGACCCCAACGTCAAGGACGGACGCGCCACCCGCGGCCTCGCCGTCGACAAGACCAACTGGGCCAACCGCATCGAACAGGGCCCGTTCGAGGCGTACGCCGTCACCTGCGGCATCACGTTCACCTTCGGCGGCGTACGCATCAGCACCGACGCCGAGGTCCTCGACACCGACATGGACCCCATCCCCGGCCTCTACGCGGCCGGCGAACTCGTCGGCGGTATCTTCTACTTCAACTACCCCGGCGGCAGCGGCCTCACCAACGGTTCGGTCTTCGGACGCATCGCCGGCACGCAGGCGGGAGCCCCCCGTGCAGCCTGACACCTCCGCGACGCCGCCCGAGGCGTCCGCCTCACCCGTCCCGTCCGACGCGCCCCCGCCGCCGACGGGGCCACGTGCGCCCCGGCACCTCACCCTCGCCGTCATCCCCGGCGACGGCATCGGTCCCGAACTCACCCGGAGCGCCCTGACCGTCCTGCACGCCCTCGCCGAGCAGGAGGGCCTCAGCCTCGACATCCGCGAGGAACTCGCCGGCGCCGAACACTTCCGCCGCACCGGACGGTCCGTCGTCCACGGCGTGCTCGACCGCCTCGCCGCGGCCGACGGCGTCCTCAAGGGCCCCGTCGGCCTCCCGGACGTCCGGCACCCGGACGGCACCGAAGCCGGCCTGCTCGGCGGCGTGCTGCGCACCGGCCTCGACACCTACGCCAACATCCGCCCGATGCGCCTGCTCCCCGGCGTCCGGGGCGCGACCCGCCACGCAGCGGGCGACATCGACTACGTGATCGTGCGCGAGAACACCGAGGGCCTCTACCTCTCCCGCGGCGCGGGCGTCGCCACCCCCGACGCCGCCACCGACCAGCTCATGATCACCCGTTCCGGCACCGCACGCGTCGTCCGGCACGCCTTCGAACTGGCCCGCACCCGCGCGGCCGCCCGCGACGCCTCCGCCGCCCGGAGACCCGAGGTCGTCTGCGTCGACAAGAGCAACGTGCTGCGCAGCTTCGCGCTCTTCCACTCCGTCTTCGAGGAAGTGGCGGCCGACTACCCGGACATCGGCTCCGGCCACCTCTACGCGGACGCGGCCGCCCACGAACTCGTCGCCCACCCGGAACGGTTCGACGTCCTCGTGATGGAGAACTTCCTCGGCGACATCCTCAGCGACCTCGGCGCGGCCACCGTCGGTGGCCTCGGCATGTGCGGCTCCGGCAACGTCGGCGACGGCGCGGCCTACTTCGAACCGATCCACGGCAGCGCCCCGGCGCTCGCCGGCCGCGGCCTCGCGAATCCCACCTCCCAGCTCCTCAGCCTCGTCCTCCTCCTGGAGCACGTCGGCCACCCCGACGCCGCCCGCACCCTGCACGCGGCGATCGCGCGCGCCTACGCCGACGGTGCCGTCCGCCTCACCGCCACCGGCACCCCGCACGGCGGCACCCACGCCGTCACCGACGCCGTCGTCGACCGCATCGGGTGACGACGGAGTCCCGGCGTGCCGTCTCCGGGTGGGCTGCTCAGTGCCCCGGCTGCCGCGCCGTCGGCGAGGCAGCCGTCTGGTCGACGACGGCCTCGACCACGTCCGACAGGTGCCGCGACATGGCCTCACGGGCGGCTGCGCCGTCGTTCTGTCGCAGTGCGTCGAGGATGCGCGCGTGGCCGCCCCAGGAGACGTCCTTGCGGAGCGGGCTCTGGAAGCCGATCCGGCGGGTTTCCGCGCTCAGTTCACCGATGCTCTCGAAGAGTTCGACGATCAGCGGATTGGACGAGGCCGCGGCGATCAGCTTGTGGAACTCCACGTCCAGCTCGCCGAGCGCCCGGGGGTTGTCCGTGGCGGCCGCGGCCTCGGCGAGTGCGTCGAGGCGGCCGATCTGCCCGGCCGTGATCCGCGAGGCCGCGAGGAAGGCGCATCCCGGCTCGACGGTCTGACGGAGTTCCATGACGTCACGGAACCCGGTGGTGGCGGCCTGAGCGCGACGGGAGAACGCCAGGTTCCGGTCGGCGTCGGTGGGCACCGTGACGACGGTTCCACGACCGGGCCGGCGCGACACCAGCCCCTTGATCTCCAGTTCGCGCAGGGCGTCGCGCAGTGTCGTGCGCGACACCCCCAGGGTCTCGGCCAGCGCCCGCTCGGGCGGCAGCTTCTCACCGACGGTGAGCCGGCCCTGGGCGACCATGAGCTCGATCTCCTCAGCGAGCTTGTGCCCGACCGATCTCCAGCCCTGACCGACGTCTTTCCACTTCACGCGGCGCTCCTCGCCCGTCCCCAGCTGTTGACACAGATCGTAACAGGTCTGATGGTTGGACCAATCACTGAACGGCGATGCGGAGCACCATGACTCAGGCGAACTCCCGTGCGGAGTCCACAGCGGTACGCAGTTCCCCGAAACCGTCGCTCTGGCGGCGCATCGTCGGCCCCGGGCTGGTGATGGCCGCCACCGGAGTCGGCGCGGGCGACCTCATCACCTCGCTCAACGCCGGCGCCAGCTTCGGGCTCACCCTCGCCTGGGCCGTGCTCCTGGGCGCCCTCATCAAGTTCATCGTCACCGAGTCCATCGGGCGGTGGTACCTGGCCACCGGCGTCACGCCGCTCCGCGGCCTCCTCCGCATCGGTCGGTGGTACATCGGCTTCTTCGCCGTCTTCGCGGTCTTCCTCGGCTTCTTCTACGGCGGCGCCATCGCGAGCGCCGGCGGCCTCATCGTCAACGCCATGGTCCCCGGGCTTCCGGTCTGGGTGGCGGCCGTCTGCTTCCAGCTGATCGGCACCCTGCTGGTCTGGGTCGGGCGCTACGGGTTCTTCCAGAGGATCATGGGCGTCTTCGTCGGCCTGATGTTCGTCTCGACGGTCGGCGCGGCCCTCGCGGCGCGCCCGTCCCTCGGGACGCTGCTGGACGGATTCACGCCGTCCTTCGGCGGCTCGGCCGGCGCCTTCTACGTGCTCGGCATCATCGGCGGGGTCGGTGGCTCGATCAGCCTGCTCTCCTACAGCCGCTGGGCCGCGCAGCACGGCTGGAGCGGGACGTCCCGCATGCGGGCGATGCGCCTCGACCTGGTCATCGGCTACGCGATGACGTTCGTCTTCATGGTGGCGATGATGGTCGTCGGTGCGGCCTTCACCGCGGGCCTCGACGGAATCCGGGGGGTCGACGGCCTCCGGGCTCTGTCCGAGCCCTTCGCGGAGGAGTTCGGGGCCGTCGCCATGTGGCTGCTGCTCATCGGGATGTTCTCCGCCGTCTTCAGTTCGCTCATCGGCGGCTACAACGCACTGTGCAACGTGTTCACCGACATCGTGCACGTCCTCCGGGAGCAGGACACCGAGATCGGCGATCCGGAGAAGACCCGGCCGTTCCGTCTCTACCTGCTCTGGATGGCCGTTCCGTCCCTCGGGCTCCTCGCCTTCGACGCGCCCGTCGTCATCGTGCTCGTCTACGCCGCCCTCGGCGCGGTGTTCATGCCCACCCTCATCGCGGGCCTGCTCCACCTGATGAACTCCCGCGACATGCCGGGCGCGCACCGCAACAGGTGGTTCACCAACGTGGCCCTCGTCGGCGGCCTCGCCGTCTACGGAGCGCTCGGCGTGCACGAACTCATGAGCCTGTAGGAGGAGTTAGGTCATGCGATTCACCACACGACCGGAGCTCAGCGGCACCTTCGGCATGGTCTCGTCCACCCACTGGCTCGCCTCCGCAGCGGGCATGAGCGTCCTGGAGCGCGGCGGCAACGCCTTCGACGCGGCCGTCGCCGCGGGATTCACGCTCCAGGTGGTGGAACCCCACCAGAACGGTCCCGGAGGCGACCTGCCGCTGATCTTCGCCGCTCCGGGGCAACGCCCCACGGTGCTCTGCGCGCAGGGGCCGGCGCCCGCCGCCGCCACCGTGCGTCACTTCCGGGAGCTCGGCCTGAGCGCGATCCCCGGCACCGGCACCCTCGCGGCGGCCGTCCCCGGGGCCACCCTCGGCTGGCTGACGCTGCTCCGCGACAGGGGGACGTTCCCGCTCGCCGACGTGCTGCACTACGCCATCGGGCACGCGCGGCACGGCTTCCCGGTCACGCAGAAGATCAGCGAGTACATCGCCAAGGTCCAGCGCCTCTTCACCACGCACTGGACCACCTCGGCCGCCGTTCACCTGCCGCACGGGCGAGCCCCCCGACCGGGCGAGTTCCTGCACAATCCGGCGCTGGCCGACACCTTCGAACGTCTCGTCGCGGCCGCGACCGGCGGAACCCGCGAGGCCGGGATCGACCGTGCCGTGGAGGAGTGGACCACCGGCGGGATCGCACGGGCGATGACCGCCTTCTGCGCCACCGAGGTCGTCGACTCGACCGGAGAGCGTCGGCGCGGTCTGCTCCGCGCCGACGACCTCGCGGGATGGCGCCCTTCCTACGAGAGCACCGTGAGCGTCGACTACCGCGGTCACCGGGTGCACAAGCCGGGACCGTGGTCGCAGGGCCCGGTGCTGCTCCAGCAACTCGGCATGCTCGCCGGTGACGAGGACCTCGCACCGGGTACCGCCGACCACATCCACCGCGTCGTCGAGGTCTCCAAGCTGGCCTTCGCCGACCGCGACGCCTGGTACGGAGACTCACCGGACGTCCCCCTGGACACTCTCCTCTCACCCGCCTACTGCGCCGAGCGACGCCGGCTGGTGGGGCCGCGGGCGAGCCGCGAGTTGCGGCCCGGGTCTCCGGAAGGCCGTGAGCCGGTGCTCCCGGCCTTCTCGCCGGAGGTGATCGCGGAGGTGTTCCGCAGCGCCGTCGGCGAGCCCAACGCCGTGGCCCCCGACGGCCCCGCCGCCGGCACGCTCGACGACGGCCCGCTTCCCCACGGAGAGGCGCGGACGGACACCGTCCACGTCGACGTCGTGGACCGGGCCGGGACCATGGTGTCCGCGATGCCGAGCGGCGGGTGGTTGCACTCCTCCCCCGTGATCCCGGAGCTCGGCTTCCCCCTGGGCACCAGGCTGCAGATGGCCTGGCTCGAGGAGGGCCTGCCCAACACCCTCGCGCCGGGCAAGCGCCCCCGGACCACCCTCTCGCCCACGGTGGTGACCCGTGGGGACGAGCCGGTTCTGGCCTTCGGCACACCCGGCGGCGATCAGCAGGACCAGTGGCAGCTGAACTTCCTCCTCAACGTCCTCGACGGCGGGATGAACCTGCAGGAGGCGATCGACTTCCCCCAGTTCCACTCCACGCACGCCCCCAGTTCCTTCTACCCGCACGAGAGCCGTCCTGCCGGGGTCGTTCTCGAAGGGCGGACCGGTGACGCGGTGCTCACCGAACTCGCCGCACGCGGCCACGTCGTCCGGCGTGCCGGGGACTGGGAGGTCGGGCGCCTCTGCGCGGTCGGGCGCGCACCCGGCACGGGCCGCCTGTACGGAGCCGCGAACCCCCGGAGCATGCAGGGATACGCGGCGGGGCGCTGAGCGCGGCGGCCCGCGCGGCGGGAGGCCGCCGGGGGCCGCGGCTCCCGACGTCCTCGCACCGTTCCGGCCGAACGGCGGCGAGGACGTCGGCACGCCCGCCCGCCGCGCGCCACGATGTCGCAGACGCCCGGCCACACAGGAGAAGGCGAGCCTGCTCGCCCACGCGCACGAGGAGAACCGGTGAGCACGTCCACCCGCCCGCAGCAGACCGAGCGGAGCATGCTCCGCCTGATGTTCGTGCTGACCTTCGTCACCGGCATGATCGACGCCATCGGCTACCTCGGTCTGGACCGGGTGTTCGCCGGCAACATGACCGGAAACGTCGTCATCCTGGGCCTGGGGCTCGCCGGAGCGGACCGGTTGCCTGTCCTGGGACCGGCAACCGCACTCGGCGGTTTCCTGCTGGGCGCCGCGCTCGCGGGCCGCGTACTGCGTCGCTCCGACCGCGGCCGGTGGACCACCGAGACGACAGCGGTCCTCATGGGCGGGGTGACGCTGCTGGGGGCGGTCGCGGTGCTCCTCTTCCTCGGGGAGAGCCTGCCCCCGCAGGTGAGCACGCCGCTGGGCGCCTTCCTCCTCGCGACCGCGATGGGAGCCCAGGCCGCGACCGCACGCCGACTGGCCGTCCAGGAGGTGACGACCGTCGTCGTCACCTCGACGCTGACCGGCCTGGCGGCGGACTCACGGCTCGGCGGCGGCGGTTCCCGGTTGGCGTTCCGCCGGGCGGGAGCCGTGCTCTGCCTCACCGCCGGGGCGGCGGCCGGGGCCCTGTTGCTGCTGCTCCACGCCGGTCTCGGCGTCGCCGTCTCCGCGGCGCTGACTCTGGTGGTCGCGGTGTGGGGGCACCTCAGTCTGAGGCGTCCCGCCCAGGCCTGACCCGAGCGGGCGGGGGATCCGGCCGGCGGTCCCGGCCACGCGCGGCCGGGGCACGGTACGACGTGCGGGTCGGCCGCGCCGGTGGTGCCTCTACCGCGGGGAGTCCACCGGCCGGGAGCAGGGCAGCGGGCTTCCGCACCCCGGCCGTCCGCTCCGTTCGTCTCCGTTTTGGGAGAGGTGACGGGTGGTCAGTACGCTCTGGCGATGATCACACGACACAGACTGGCGGCCGGGGTGTGCGGCCTGCTGGCGGCACTCGTCGCCGGGCTCGCCGCCCCGGCCGGCGCCGCCGCCGACGAGACGGCGGCACAGGACCCTCCCCAGGTCGAGCTGGTGCTCGACGTGAGCGGCTCGATGCGCACGCGGGACATCGACGGCGGCTCCCGGATGGCGGCGGCGAAACAGGCGTTCAACGAGGTCCTGGACGCCGTGCCGGACGAAGTCCACCTGGGCATACGCACCCTCGGCGCCACCTACCCCGGCGACGACCAGAAGGTCGGCTGCCGGGACACCCGGCAGCTCTACCCGGTCGGACCGCTGAACCGGACCGAGGCCAAGACGGCCGTCGCGACGCTCGCCCCCACGGGCTGGACACCCATCGGCCCCGCCCTCCTCGCCGCCGCCGAGGACCTGGAGAACGGCGACGGCACCCGCCGGATCGTCCTCATCTCCGACGGCGAGGACACCTGCGCACCACCCGACCCGTGCGAGGTGGCGCGCGAGATCGCCGCACGCGGCGTGCACCTGGTCGTCGACACCCTGGGCCTCGTCCCGAACGCCAAGATCCGCCGCCAGCTCAGCTGCATCGCCGAGGCCACCGGCGGCACCTACACCGCCGTGGAGCACACCGACCAGCTCGCCGGCCGCGTCAAACAACTCGTGGACCGCGCCGCCGAACCGGTCGCCGTCCCCGTACGGACCGAGGGCGCCGACCGCTGCAGCGACGCACCCCTGCTCCAGCCCGGCCTGTACGCCGACCGCGAGCGGTTCTCCCAACACCGCTGGTACCGGGTCGACGTCCTGCCCGGCCGGGAACTGCGCGCCTCGGTGACGGTCGCCGCCGACCGTACCGTCGACCGGGACTACGGCGTGCTCCTCCGCGCCGTGACCGAGCACGGCCGCGAGATCGTCCGGGGCTCGGAAGCCGGGCACGGACGCACGGACGTGATCTCGACGGGCCTGCGCTACCCCAAGGCGCCCCTCGACGACACCGGCGCCGAGCCCGAGCCCGAGACCGTCTGCCTGGAGGTCGGCAACTCCTTCTCGGCGCCCCCGTCGGTGCGGTCCACCCCCGGCATGCCCGTCGAACTCCGGATCGACGTGGTGGACGCGCCCGACGCCGCCTCGGACGTGGCCGCCTTCGGCCTCGGCCGCGGGTGGTGGCTGCTCGCAGCCCTGACGCTCACCGGCCTCGTCGCCGGTCTGCTGGCGGGCTGGATCTCACGCTGGCGCATCACTGTCAGGAGGACCCGCTGATGCGGACCGTACGCATGCTCGCCGGTGCTCTGCTGACGGGCGCCGTTCTCGCGGGGCCCGTCAGCCCCGCCGTGGCCGACTCCCCGTCGCCGAGCCCCGCCGCGAGCGACGAGGCCGGACCCACCGAAGCGGGTACCACCTTCCGCACCGCCACGCTCGTCCAGCAGGACCAGCGCGCCACCGCCGACGCGTCCACCGGCGACTACCTCTACTGGGTCTTCCCCGCCGACACCGGGCAGCGCGTCACCGTGACGGCCACCGTGACGCCACCCGATTCCGCCGCCCGGCACGGGGCGTCGACCTGGCAACTGGACGCCTACGACGGCCTGCGCCGCCGACAGGCCTGCACCCGCGGGGCGAACACCCGGGTCGCCTCGCAGGACGCCGCCTCCGTCGAGCTCTCCTGCACCCTGCGCCCGGTCCGCTCCTGGGCGGAACCGTGGGCCAACGACCCGCTGCCCGGCAGCTATTACGTCCGTCTGACCGTCACCGACCTGGCGGAGAAGGACCTCGGCCTCCCGGTACAGGTCGCCGTCCGGGCCACCTCGTCGGACACCGGCGGCGCCCACGCGGTCGACGGCTCGCTGTCCACCCCGCTGCTGCCCGGCGCCGGCGCCGGCGCCGCGCAGGACGAGGCGGACGAGGAGCCGGACGAGGAGTCGGCGTCGGACGCGGAGCCGGCGTCGCCCAGGGCCCTCGGGGAGCCGGAGGACGGCTGGGCCTCCGGATGGTGGACGGACCGCTGGGCCTGGACCGTGGCCGCCGGCGTCCTCGGGACGCTCGCCGGCATCACCGGCTACCGCCTGGCCGGAGGCTCAGGCCGCCGCCGGCCCTCCCCGCCCACCACCTGACCGCACACGCGTACCCCCGGGGCGCGGCCTCGCGGCACCACCCCACGACCGCTGCGGTCGGGCGGCCCCAGGGCCGGTGAGCACGGCAACGCCCCGCGCCGGACGGTTCCGGCGCGGGGCGTAGGGCATCAGTCCCGGGCTGCGTAGGAGAGGAAGGCGTTCCACGCGGCGGGGGAGAGGGCGAGTTCCGGGCTTCGGGTGTCCTTGGAGTCCCGGACGTGGATCGCCTCCGTGCCCTGCGCCACCTCGACGCAACTGTCACCCTGCGAGCCGCTGTAGCTGCTCTTGAACCAGGCCAGGTCGGACGTGTTCATGGCGCTCCTCGCAATCGCTTCAGCAGGCTCAGCGAGTCCTCGGGGGTCAGGGCCTGCGAGCGAAGTTTCGCATACCGCTGCTGGAGCAGGCTGATCTCTTTCGCACCGGCGATCAGCCGCCCGTTCTGCTGTCCCTCCGAGTACGCGAACCAGTGGTGGTCCGGGGTCTCGGCCAACTGCATCGGCCCGTCCGTGCCCGCATGGGACGGCTGCCGCAGCGGCACCACCTGGAACTCCACGTTCCAGTTCCGGTCGATCAACTCCAGCAGCCGGTCGTACTGTTCCCGCGTCACGTCCTCCCCGCCCGTCCACCGCTCCAGCACCGCCTGCTCCACGATGAAGCTGAACGCCGTCGGCGGCTTCCGCGTGACCGCCAGCAGGTCCTGCCGTGCCAACCGCGCGGCGATCCGCTGCTCCAGCTCCTCCGGGTCGGGCAGCGGCGGCACGTCCAGCGACACCGTCCGGGCGTAGGCCTCCGTCTGCAACAGGCCCGGCACGACACGGCATTCGTACGTGTACAGGCTGATCGCCGTGGCCTCCAGCCGGGCCCACTGCCGGAACCAGCTCGCCAGCCCCGCCTGCCGCGACAGATGCGGCGCAGCCCTGCGCAACGCCCCCGTGTTGCCCAGCGCGCTCTCCGCACGCTCCACGAAGTCGCGGTCCGGCATCCGCCGGCCCTGTTCCACCGAGGCGACCGTGTGCTTGGAGAAGCGGACCAGCGCGCCGAACTCCTCACGCCCCAGGCCCGCGTGCTCCCGCAACGCCTGGACGACCGCGCCGAACGTGCGCAGACTGTCCGAGACCTCCGGCTCCGCGCAGCCCGTTCCCGTGCCGCCGTCCGTGCTCTCGTGGGCCACGCCGGCCACCTCCCTCACCACTTCCCGCCGTACCGCTTCGACCGCGCCCATCGTCACGTGCCGTGACACGTACCGTCCACCGAATGTGCGCGTACGCTGACGCACCGTACGCACCGCGACCCTGGCCAACTCGCCGGTCCCGGCCCCTCAGTCCGACGCCTCGTCACCCCTGGGGGGAGGGGTG